>JAFASD010000024.1 GCA_019244945.1 Acidobacteriaceae bacterium
CGATACAGAGGTATCAACGGGCGGCTGAAGTCCAGGCCGCTCTCGAAGCTGTTCAGTCCGGAGCGATTATCGCCGCCAAACCTTCCGATCAGCCTCAACAACCCAGGATTACCGTCTTACACAGCGTTCAGCACGTTCCTGTCAGAAAAGGCGACTTCCTTCTGCTCGTGGGTACAACTAAAGGAGCCTTCATTTTTCGCTCGAATGCTCAGCGCAAGCGCTTTGATGTCGGCGGACCCTACTTTCACGGCCACAACGTCTACTCCCTCGCTTATGACAAGCGAGCAGCCAGGCATCGCATCTGGGCGTCCACGCAGAGTTATTGGGGCACCATGCTCCGATCGAGCGATGATTTCGGAAAGAGCTGGACCAACCCGGAACAGGGACCCATTCGATTCCCTCCAGATACGGGCGTTTCGCTGAAGAACATCTGGCAAATCGCCCTCGGCGCGCCTGAAGAACCCAATGTCCTCTATTGCGGTGTGGAACCCGCGGCGCTGTTCAAAACCGAAGATGGCGGCGAAAGCTGGTCCCTCATGCGGGGCTTATTTGACCATCCGCATCGCCCACGCTGGATGCCCGGCAATGGCGGCCTAGCCCTGCACACCATTGTGCTCGACCCCATCAACCGGAGCCGCATGTACGTGGGCATTTCCGCCGGAGGTGTTTACAGAACAGCCGATGCAGGACTCACCTGGACAGCGCAGAATCGGGGAATCCGCGTCACCTATCAACCCGATCAGTATCCCGAGTTCGGTCAATGTGTGCATAAAATCGCATTACATCCCGATCGCCCCGAGAGACTTTTCCTCCAGAGCCATTGGGGAATTTATCGTTCAGACGATTGTGCCGAATCTTGGACTGACATAGGCAGCGGCCTGCCTTCCGATTTCGGTTTTCCCGTTGTGATGCACCCGAGGAACCCTGACTACGTCTATATAGTTCCGGTGGAGTCGGACATATTTCGCTGCGCCTGCGACGGTCGCCTCCGCGTCTATCGAACGCGGAATGCGGGCGAGTCCTGGGAGCCTCTCGCACGCAACCTGCCCCAAAAACGCGCTTACGAAACCGTTCTCCGCGACGCCATGACTGCCGACTCGCTCGATCCCGCAGGTCTTTACTTTGGAACCAGAAGCGGACAGCTATTCGGCTCCTCCGACGAAGGACGAACTTGGCAAAGAATACACGAGGGCCTGCCATCGGTGGTCTGTGTGCGCTGCGCGGTCGTCGAAGACACTCCCGGCCTGATAAAGCCGCATCCCCACACGCGAAAGCGCTCCCCGCCCCCACTGGACACAAAGAGAAAGCAAACGCGCCGCAGGAAGAATTAATCGCGATGAGCGTCATCTTCCACATCCCCGGCCCTTTACGGGAATTCACGTCCGGCCAAAGCCAGGTGGATATCGGCGATTCCCCGGCAACCCTGGGTCAAGCACTTTCGATCCTATGGACGATGTACCCGGGCGTCCGCGATCGTATTGCAACCGAGCAGGAACAGATCCGCGAACACATTCACATCTTTGTCGGCAACGAACACATGCGATACACCGGCGGACTCGCAACGCGTGTTCCTCCTGATTCTACGATCTCGATTGTGGCCGCGGTAAGTGGTGGTAGCCGGTCCGTGTCGCGGGCTCGCTCCCGCGCGCAGCCCGACGGCCGTTTGCGCAGATAAATCAAATTACGACTGGCGTCTTAGGCGCCGGTTGCGTTACGCACCAGCTAATCACGGGTGAGAGCGCAAGATCCTCCGCTTGTTCGACTGCAAGGAAGCCGCCGACCAGATCCAGCATGCAAGTTGAGTCATCCATGAACGTCACCTTCACCGGAACACTGGAGAGGCCCGAGGGAAAGCTGTTCGTTCCAACGCCTTTTTCCGCTCCTGCTTCGGAAACCGTCGGGTGCGTTTGAACCCCTTTGTCCACGGGCACAGCCCAATTCTCGCGCTTATGCTCGAAGATGTGGTTACGCCGGCGCGCAGGCGCATCGCCCAAATACGGGAACAGATCGGCAATCCAACCCGTCACCGAACTAACTCCGTAGGCTTTCTTTGGCTTATAGATGGCTTGCCAGAATTCCGCTGCGGGACGGCCCTTCACGGTTTGTATGAACTCGTCCAGAATGGGACGCAGCCGACCCACCCACCACTCCAAATCAAAAGTTCCCAGCACCTCGATCCGGGCGCGAATGCGCTCCCAATCCACCAGCGACCCGGTGATCGCGATTCTCGGTATTCCGCAGATACACCGCATGTCGTATTGAAAGTAACTCGAATAACTATCCATAAGCACAACTTCGCTGGCAGTCCGAATCGGCTGCGTCGTTGTAGAAAAGTCGCACACCAGGGTTTCGTGTAATACCGGGTCGGATGCCCTCCGAATCTGCGACGAAAATTCGCTAATGGCGCCTTCGAAGCTACTTAACGTCAGGTCATTTACTGAGGCAGTTAATTGGCTGCGCCCCTCGTGACGAACCATGCGGTGACGCAAACTCTCTGCGTTTTCGCTGATGTGATGGCTAAAGCCCTGCGCGATGGTTAGCCAGATCGAGTCGGGAGAAAGTCTCAAAGGGCGGTGCTGGCCAAATGCGGTACCTACGGCATCAATAAGCGGATGGCATCTGCTCGCCGTGACATTCAATATGCGCGCGCGCTCTTTCTCAGGTCTCGATTCGATCTTGGACGCCCCAAAGGAGTCGATTCCCGCATTCACGACCGCCTTGTTGCGTTCCGGCAGCGCAAGGATCTTACGCCGAAAACGATGAGTAACACTCTCCGCCAATGAATGGGTCCAAATTGGCTTGTCCGCGGACCTAACATCGTCAACAGAAAACGAAGTGCCGGAGCGTTCTTGCTCGTCAGCGGAAGATTTACGAAAGAGTTCGTGCAACATGTCTACTCCGAGTCTCTGTTTCAGACGGTAACGTCCTAATTCACGTTCCGAGGTTCTTCAGCGCCGTGTCATCCGGATAACAGGCTGCATGCTAGGTCCCCTATTAAGCTACTCATGCCGAAGCGCCTGCAGCGGGTCAACGCGAGCTGCCCGAATCGCCGGCCACGTAATCGAAACCACCAGAATTCCGAGAAGCCCCGCGCCGGCCATACCGAACGTCAGGACGTCCAGCCCGCGAATTCCGTACAACATGCTCTGAATCCACCGCTGTGCGTACGCCGCCAGAAATATGCCGATAACGATACCCAGCACACCCGAACGCATCCCCTGCCCCAAAAAACTCCATAGGATTTGCTCCCGGCGCGCACCCAGCGCCATGCGAACGCCAATTTCCTGCGTGCGCTCCGCAACAATTTGCGCAATCACCCCGTACACTCCAATCCCGGCCAGCAAAAGGGTGATGCCGCCGAATATGGATAACAGACCCACCACTACGCGCCGAATTCCGAGTGTTTGATCGACGCGCTCCCGCATCGTCTCAATGTCGAATACAGCCGCCGCGCCCGAGCTGCGCCGCACAGCAGCCCGAATCAACGGTCCAGCACGAACGGGCGAGCGAACGATCACGCCGGTTTGCGAGAAAAACGGCATTTGTGCAAGTGGATAGTACACGCTCGGATGAGATCGCGCCTCGAGCGTGGTCCCGCGAATGGTGCCCACAACTCCAACGATCCGCGCCGGTCCTCTATACATACTGATCGACTCGCCGATCGGATCGCGCCCTGAAAAGAAACGCTCCGCGAGCTGTGCATCGATGACGCACACCAGAGGCGCCGTCGTTTGCGAATCGGTTGCCGCAAGGCTGCGGCCCCGCAATAATGGCACTCGAAGCGTCTCGAAGTAATTCGGCGAAACCATGAACGCCTCGCCGTGCCACTCCGGTTCCCCCGGCATTCGTTTGCGACCTGAAATCTCGAAAGTGCTAGTCAAAGATTCTCCCGAGAACGGCACCGGATAACCGAGCGCTGCCGATTGGACGCCGGGAGCAGACGCCAGCGCGGCTTGCACGCGATCGAGAAAACCCGGGTCGTTCGCAGGCTTCATCACGAATGCCGTGGTGAGATCCTGAGTATCGAACCCCGGTTGGAGGTCTTCAACGCGCATCAAACTACGCAACAAAAGCGCAGTAATCACCACGAACACAAAAGCCGCCGCTACCTGAGCCCTCGTGAACGTGTACTGGAACCAGCTTCGGCGGCTCCGCGCCATACCTTGCGTGTGAGCATCGCGAAAAAGCTCCATTGCAGGAGCGAATCCAAACAGCAACCCACTGCCAAGTGCGAGTGCGAAACCGTACAGAAGCATCGTCGGATCGAGTGAAACCAATCCCAAAACTTCCTTATCTGGAATCGCAACGCGCGTCAGAAGCGTCAATCCAGCCCGCGCGATCACAAGTCCGCTGATGCCGCCAATCGCGCCCAGCATCAAGCTTTCCAATAGCAGTTGACGCAGAATTTGCCATCGCGATCCGCCTACCGAGATGCGAATCGCAATCTCCCGCCGCCGTGCATTAGTGCGCGTGAGCAGCAGGCCCGCTACGTTTGCACATCCGGCCAGCAGCACAAGTATCGCCGCAACCCACAACAGCACCAACGGACGGCGAAGATCACCCGCAACATAGTTTGCGAAACTATCGAGGTCAATGTAATACCCGAGCCGGGCCAGATCTTTGCCATCGGCTTCGGATTTCACGCCCGCCACATACCGCTCCATTCGATCCCGTGCTTGGGCAGCGCTAACGCCTGGCTTCAACCTGGCAAGCACGGTGAGGTCCATGTCATAGCCGCGCCGAAACCGCTGCGGAGGAAGAACCAGCGGAGTCCACGCTTGCACATTCGCGGGAAATCTAAATCCGGGCTTCGCCACGCCTACAACAGGATGCGGTTTCCCATCCAGGATGAGAACACGCCCGAGCACTCGCGGGTCAGCTCCAAATGCCGCGCGCCAGAAGCCGTCTGACAGGACCAGACTGTCCCTGTCCTCACCCGTGAAAAATCGGCCAAGTTCCGGCTGTTGATCAAACACACGGAAGAATTCAGGAGTCACGGACTGCCCGACGAGCCGATTCGCTTCGCCGCCCATCTCCGATACCCAGGCATGCCCTTCCCCCGCCGCGACGGACGAGAACGTCTCGGTCATAGCGTGAATATCTCGGAACTCGACCGCAGAAGCCGCCGCGCCGCGCATGTTGAAGCGATCGATCCGGATCGTTGGAACCAAAACGCGATCCGTATGCCCAAGCCCGAGCGGGTTCAGCAACACCGTCTCAATCACGCTGACGACCGCGGTGTTTGCGCCCACCCCAAACGCAACCGTCAACGCAGCAGCGATGGTCAGAACAGGCTGCCCCCTGGTGAGCCTCCAAGCGAAACGAAGATCGTTAAGGATGCCGGACATGATAAGGAAAAGACGAAGGAGGCCGCCGATTCGTTCGTTCACAAAACCGCGCACTTCTCCAAAATTTTCCTATCCCCTCCCTCTTCACGCACTTACCCTCAACTCCCCCTCGCGTCCAAACCTCGTTCCCACGCATCCCCTTGCTACCGTGGCTCAGGCTCACCAACCACAACAGCCTCTCTCGTGAGCCATTTCTATCTAAGGAGCCGAATCATGTTGACCGCTGCCCAAATTTCCGCTAATCAAAAGAACGCACAGTTATCCACAGGCCCCACCTCCGAAACCGGTAAAGCCAAATCTTCCTTGAACGCCGTCAAAACCGGTCTAACCGGCCGCACCGTCCTGCTCCCCGGCGACGATGCCGCCCTCTACGAATGTCACGTCTCGCAATTCGTGAAGCGCTTCGAACCCGCCAGTGAAGCAGAACAAAACTTGGTCCAATCTCTAGCCGATACCGAATGGCGCTTGCTCCGCATTCCGTCGCTCGAAATGGGCATCTACGCTCTCGGCCGCCTCGAATTCGCCGAGCTGTTCCCCAACGAAGACCCATCCGTTCGCAACCAGCTCATCGAAGCCAAAATTTTTCTGACCTACCAGCGCCAGCTCAACAATCTCAGCGTCCAGGAAAATCGCCTTCGCCGCCAGCGCGAGAAAGACACCGCTGCCTTACGCGAACTTCAGAATGCGCGCAAGCAGCAGATCCAGGCGCGCTTGGACACAGCCGCCCGCCAGTACATCCAAGCCGTTCACAACGGAACCTACCACGCCTTCGATCCCGCTAAAATTGGCTTCGAATTTTCACTCGGCGAAATTGAGGTTCGCGCCATGCAGATCAAGCCCGATCTCTTCGCCAAACCATCCGTTCAAAACGCCGCGTAATCGTAGGTCTGCCAGTATCTCTTATTTCCGGTACACCACGCCGCCCTTCATGACGAACCGCACTTTCTCCAAAACACCGATATCCTGCAGTGGATCACCGGGCGCCGCGATCACGTCAGCCAAATAGTTCGCCTTTAACTTGCCGATCTGCTCTTCCCATCCCAGCAGTTTGGCGCCATTCAGGAAATCAGCTTGAAGCACTGCCAGCGGTTTCATTCCATACTTCACCATCAGCACGAATTCTCGCGCTTGCGTTCCGTGCGGAAACGGACCTACATCGGACCCCACCGCCATGGGCACTCCGGCCGCAACCTGTTTCCGAAAGCCTTCCACTTTCATATCGAACATGCGGTGCAAACGCGCTCCCTCCTCGGGCGAGGCCGCGCGATCTGCAAAGTATTCGAAAATCGTGAACGTCGGAACAGCCGGAATCTGCTTCTCGCGCATCAGCCGCATCGTCTCCTCGCCCAGTTGGTTCGCATGATCGATCGATTCCGCTCCCGCCTGTGCCGCATACAGCGTCCCCGGCTCGCCTGTGGCATGCACCGCGACTCGCTTACCGACTCGCGCTGCTTCCTGCACCGCCGCGCTCAATTGAGCCGCCGAGTATTGGTACGGCGTGTGAAACTCGTTATCCCTAATAAAATCCGCGCCTGTCTCGTAAATTTTTATGAAGTCTGCGCCTTCCTTCAATTGCTCGCGAATCGCCGACACCAGTTCCTCGGCATTGTTGGCATAGGTCGCATTCGACAGTACGTGCTGCGCTGGATTGAACTTGATTGCGTCTTCATGCCCGCCCAGTATGTCGATGGCGTTACCGCTGACCCGCAGGCGCGGGCCCGGAATCTGGCCGGCATCAATCGCATTCCGCACCGCCGTGTCCGCCGACCCTGCGCCCTCGGTCCCCATGTCCCGCTCCGCCGTAAACCCCGCCATCAAATCGTCCCGAGCCGCGAGCACCGCCATGATCGTCCGTTGCGGTACCGACTCTTGAACCGTTTGCAAATCCTCTGCGCCAGGATGGAGAAATAGATGCACGTGCGCATCAATCAGACCCGGCAACAACGTGCTGTCTCCCAAGTCGATGACCTCGGCGCCCGCTGGATGCGTCACGCTCGAACCGGCTTCCACAATTCGCTCCCCTCTCACCAACACCTCGCCAGGTGTGATCAGCCGTCCTGCTTCGATATCGAGCAATCTCGCGGCATGCAGAATCATGACCCGCGTTGGAGGCGCCCCTGGTTGCGCCGCAGAAGCCGATTCCGCGACCACAATCGCACAAACAGCAACCATCAGAATCGTGCAGCAGCGTTTACCGCAGCTTCCAGGAATAGAAGAGGATTTCATCGTATTACGTTTAGCAAAACTCTCGCCGGCTACCAGCAAACTTACCAGTGCGGATGAGTCTGGCCGATCCGATCTCATTCATAAAGCTCATGCCTATTCGAACTCTGATCCCGCTTCTAAAGAAGACTTATCAGAATTGGAGCGATCACAACGCGCCCCGCCTGGGGGCGTCCGTGGCCTTCTACACCTTGCTCTCGTTTGCCCCACTTCTGCTTTTCACGGTGGCTGTGGTGGCCTTGGTTTTCGATCAGCAAAAAGCCCAGAACGGCTTGATTGATCAAGCGCGACAAATGATCGGCGATCGCGGAGCCGACACGGTGAAGTCTCTCCTCGCGAGCGCTCAAAAACGTTCCTCCGGAGTACTGGCAACTGTAATCGCTTTTGTCACGTTACTGTTTGGAGCATCCGGAGTATTTTCCGAACTGCGGGATGCTCTCAACACCATTTGGGACGCCAAGCCCAAGGACCAGTCCGGATTAGCCGGCATGCTCAAACAGCGCCTGTTTTCATTCGGTATGGTTCTTTCCGTAGGGTTTCTGTTGCTCGTTTCGTTGGTCATCAGCGCGGCTTTGGCATTTCTCGGTAAGTTCTTCGGGCAAATGATCCCTGTCCCGCCTTTTGTCTTTGAGATGATCAATTTTGTGATATCGTTCGGCGTCATTACTCTGCTGTTTGCACTGATGTTCAAGTTTGTTCCTGCCCGAAAGATCTCATGGCGAAATGTCGGTTTCGGAGCTGTCGGAACGGCTCTTTTATTCACCATAGGCAAGATGCTCCTCGGCCTCTACATCGGAAAGGCCAGCGTGGGATCGACTTACGGCGCCGCAGGTTCACTCGTTGCCGTAATTGTGTGGGTCTATTACTCGGCCCAAATCTTCTTCTTCGGCGCCGAGTTCACACGTGTGCACGCAGACGCGCATGAGAGCGCCGAATCCGTCCCGGAACCCGCTAAGCAACCGGTCGCCAGCGAACCACCTAAGATCGAAAAGGCCGCGCCAGTGATCCAGGTGAGCACCCCGATTCGCTCCCCAGCTCCGCAGCCGTTACACTATGCAAGGCCACCTTACCGCGAGAAATCGATTCAACCAAAATCGCGAGCGTCGCTTCTCATGGCTGCTGCCGTAGGCTTCCTCTTCGGAAGCGCCTTCGCAACCCGGAGCGGACGCCGGCGGTCTCGTGGCGGTAGCGCTTAGTGAGCCGGGCGGGAATCGAACCCGCGACCACCGCATTAAAAGTGCGATGCTCT
>JAFASD010000207.1 GCA_019244945.1 Acidobacteriaceae bacterium
AGGCCAAGCCATGAATTGATGCAATCCTCCCAGGCGCTCGATTTGCTGATGGCCGGGCCGGAGAAAAAGATGATACGTGTTGGCCAGGATGATGCGGGCATCGAGATCCTGTTCGAGATCGCGCGGGGTAAGTGCTTTGACAGTACCTTGCGTGCCGACCGGCATGAAGACCGGCGTTTCGATCATTCCGTGCGCGGTGTGGAGGAGACCTGCACGAGCGGCCGTTTGAGGACACTGCGCCTGTATTTCGAACCGGAGGGCGGACGTCAAAGAATTATTTTCGCGTCACGCCGGTCACTTATGCGCCGCCTTTTCGAAGGAACGACGTCAATGAGCAGCTCGGGGCTGCTGCTCGCCGGGCCGAGGTCTTCGCATGATAAATGGGAGTGGCGTTAGACACGCCACGATCAGGGACATAATCCAGAAACTGTTTTCGAAACTCAGAGCGCTGGCTTGCTGCTGAACCATCTGGTACGCCATGGCAACGGCTTTCCTGGTGGCAGTCACGGTGTCGTATCCCTGCGCAAGAAACGCAGCCTTCAATCCGCTCAAGAACTGTTGGAAGTTATAATCGCCGTTCGTGGTGTGGGCCGCGAAGGCTTTTTGGTGGGTTTGATTCTGGCGGGAAAGGAAGGTGGTGAGCAGCGACGTACCAATGCTGCCGCCGAGGTTCCGGGCGAAATTGGATAGTCCGGAGACCTGATTGTTTTTCTCTCGTGGAACGCCGATGTAATTCAGCGTGCTGATCGGAATGAAAATGAGAGGCATGAAGATGACCTGGATCATGCGCAGCAGAATGATGGTGCGGAAATCGATACCCACGTAAATGATGGTCATCAGGTGAAGAGTGAGGGAGGTTCCGAGGAAACCGATCGCGACCAGAAGACGCGGATCGATCTTGGTACCCGTCAACCGGCCGGCAATCGGCATCATCAGCATGAGGACCAAGCCGCCTGGAGACAAAGCCATTCCAGCGCGCTCGGCGGTGTAGCCCAGGCTGTTCTGAAGAAATTCAGGGATTAAAACGGTTGAGCCGAACAGGACCATACCCAGAGTGAAGGAGAAGAACACCGCAGTCCCGAAGTTTCGATTTTTCAGGAGCCGGACGTCGACAATGGGATTTTCGTGGTACCACTCCCAGAGGAAGAAGGCGAACAGGGTGGGGACGCCGATGCTGAACATGGTGAGGATCAGGCGTGAGGCAAACCAGTCGTCTTCCTGACCTTTGTCGAGGACGAGCTGAAAGCAGGCGACGCCGATGACGATGAGAGCCAAGCCAATATAGTCGATCCGGATGCCGGACCGGTTCTCTTCTTTGAGCCAGGGCGGATCTTCGACTAAGCGGTGGGTGAGCACCAGAGAGATGAGGCCGATGGGCAGGTTGATAAAGAAGATCCAATGCCAGTTGAAATTGTCTGTAATCCAGCCGCCGAGCGTGGGTCCGATGGCAGGCGCCACGACGACTGCCATTCCATACATGGCGAACGCCATGCCGCGTTTTTCAACAGGGAAGCTATCGGCGAGGATGGCCTGCTCGGAAGGTTGTAAGCCGCCGCCGCCCGCGCCCTGAAAAATCCGCGCAATCACCAGCATGGGAAGGCTGGTAGCGATTCCGCAAAAGAACGAGCAAATCGTGAACAGCGCAACACAGGTCATGTAGAAACGCTTGCGGCCGATCATGGTCGAGAGCCAGCCGGAGACGGGGAGGACGATCGCGCTCGAGACCAAGTAGCTGGTGAGGATCCAGGTTGCTTCATCGAAGGTTGCGCCGAGTGATCCTGCGATATGGGGCAGAGCGACGTTCGCGATCGAGGAATCCAGCACCTCCATAAAGGTCGCGAGCGTCACCGTCATCGCGACAATCCAAGGATTATGGGAGGGTTTCCAATGGTGGTGGCTCACTGCCGGTGTATCGGGCAAGGCTTACCCTCCAATGCGCACTTCGGGTTCGACGGACATGCCGGGGCGCAGGCGATCCAATCCTGACTGGTTCGGTTTAAAGCGTATGCGGGTGGGGATACGCTGCACGACTTTGACGAAATTCCCCGTGGCATTTTCCGGGGGCAAAACGCTGGCGACTGCGCCGGTCGAGCCGCCGATGTTCTCGACGTACCCGTCGAAATCCCGATTCAACGCGTCGACATGGATGTTCGCCGATTCTCCTGCTTTCAAGTTACGTAATTGCGTTTCCTTGAAATTTGCCGTAACCCAGAGATCCGCGATCTGCGCGATGACCAGTAACTGCTGGCCGGCCGCAATGTGCGCTCCGACTTCCGCCGAACGCTTCATGACGATTCCCGACACTGGGGCTGTGATTTTCGAATAACTGAGCTTGAGCTGTGCCTGCTCGACTTGCGCCTGAGCCGTGTTCGCGCTAGCTTGCTGGGACTCCACATTGGCGCGGCGGATAGCGAGCTGTTGCGGCGCAGTACGGCGGTATTGAGCGAGCCTGCTTTGCGCCTCTTCGAGCTGGGCGCGTCGCTGATCGACGGTTTGAGCAGCCGCCTGAAGGGCTGCGCGATCGGCAGTTACAGCAGCCGCCTGGGCCTTTGCCGCCGCAACGATCTGATCGTATTCCTGCTCGGACACTTCTTCTTTCGCGATGAGCAATTTGTATCGCGCCAAATCGGATTGCGCCCGGGCGCTGTTCGCTTCGGATTCCGTGACCTTTGCGGCGGCAGATTCGCGATCCCGTTCACAGGCCGCCAAGGCTGCTTGCGCGTTCGCGACATCGGCTTCTCCGGTCGAAATATTCGTGGTGCTCTCGACCTGGGTTATGGGGACGTTCGGCTGTTGCGCAATAACCATGCTGCGAGCCTGCGCGAGTTGGGCGAGAGCTTGGTCGAGGGCGACTTTGTAATCGCTCGGGTCGAGGTCGACCAGAGGATCTCCGGCCTTCACCATCTGGTTGTCGTCGACATAGACACGCGTGATGGTGCCGTCGACGCGAGCGCTGATGGGGTTGAGGTGAGCATCTACCTGAGCATCGTCGGTAGATTCGAACTGCTTGGCATGGAACCAGTAGAGAAATCCGCCGAGCGCGATTACTAACAGCACAATGAAAAATATTGTGAAGGCGCGGCGGCGGCCGCTGCGGTTGGCGGGTTGGCTGGGCTTGACGACAGTTGCCGGGGTATCACTCATGAACGGTTCCCTTCAGCAGATTGGGCAGGTCATTCTCTGCTTGACCCGTGGCTCGGGATAACGCAAGTTTTGCGAGATCGAAAGAAAAAAGGCTCGAAATGTAGTCGCTTTCGGCGCCGGCCACCTGTTCCTGAGCCTGGACCACTTCGAGCGTGGTGGCGACGCCGGCGTTGAAACGATCGCGCGCTTCGGTGAGCGTTTCGGCCGCGTAATTGCGATTACTTTCGGCGAGATGAACTTGGCCCATGGCAGTTTCGAGCTCGATGAGAGCAGTGCGGACGTCCTGTTCGATTCTGCCGCGTTGGTCGGCCAGCTCAGCTTGGCGCAGATGGAGAGTCGCTTCGGCCTCCTGAATGTCGCCCTTGGCGCGTCCTCCCTGCCAGATCGGAAGGTTCACAGAGCCGGTGAATGCGAAGACGCCATGAGTGGAGGCGGGGTTTGGACCGAGCACTCCATAATCGCCATTCAAGGATATCGAGGGAAGGCGCTCGGCGTGAGCCGCAGATAGCACGCGTTCGGCGGCGCTTACCTGGGCTTCAGCGGCCAGCAGATCGGACCGATGTTGATAGGCGCGCTGCAAAGCAGAGGCGGCTTCGGGTAATGGCACATCGCCAGCGGCCAGCGGCTCATTGAGAGAGATTTCGCGGTCTAACGGAAGCCCGACCATGCGAGCAAGCGCGATTTTCTGCTTGCGGAGATCTGCTTGGAGCGAGCTCAATCTTTGCTGTTGCGTTTGCAGTTCGACCAGACTGCGCATGACGTCAATGCGCGCGTTTGTTCCGGCGGCTTTTCGCACAAGCGCCTGGTTATAGACTGCCTGCGCGTTTTCGACTTGCGCGGGTTGGGAGGCAA
>JAFASD010000208.1 GCA_019244945.1 Acidobacteriaceae bacterium
AGGGCATGCATCGGCGATTTGAGACGCACTTTTACGATTAATTTACAGGAAGTGCATAGAATAGTTAGTGGACAGGCACGCACTTCTGACCAGGAGTAAAGTTACATTGGAATGGAGCTACAATCGCGCCGGCTCCATTTGCAGGAACGCAAGTGAAGAGCGGTTGGGTTCAGGGCGTGTGGAGGTAAGGGCTCGTGGCCGGTTGCTGCTCGCGCATCGGCGCCTCAAATCTGGGCGCAAAGTTTTCAGGGCGAACTTCCGACACTCTGCTTTCCACGGCGGGCGGTTAAACATGCCAGTAGAACTTGTGAGCGACAGGTAATAAGACCTTCAGGGCTTGCGCACACTGCCGATCGCCGCACTGAAGCTCATTAACCTTCTGGCGGGACACGAACTGATTCCGCGAGGATTATTTACAAACCTTTTTCTTCCATGAACATAGCGAGAGAGATTTATCCCCGGGAAAAGAGGATGCGCGGGGAATTGCTCTGAAGTTCAGGGGCCGCGAAAATTGGTCCGGAGCGTGGCAGATGATAGCTAAGATTTTGATAGTCGATGAAGACGCGTCAGCGAACAGCTTTCTGGGCATGGTTCTACAACGGGAAAACTTCCTGGCCATTCTGGTCGACAGCCGAGAAGCGCTAATCCGGGACGTCTATACGACGGACCCGGATCTTTTAATCTTGAACGCGCCGCTGGGGGGGATGGGCAGTGTGGAAATGTGCATGGAGCTCCGAAAGAATCAAATCCATAAGCCCTTGATGATTTTGAGTGATCGCGCTGACGAAATCGACAAAGTGCTGGCGCTCGAAGCTGGCGCGGACGACTATATTGTTAAGCCGCTCGCGATTCGGGAGCTTGTGGCACGCGCACGCGCGCTGCTGCGCCGACGTAAAGGCAATCTCGAAGCGACAATCAGATTCGGCAATGTTGAAGTGGATCGTGAACGAAGAACTGTCATGTGCCGCGGGCAGGAAGTCCGAGTCACTCCCACCGAATACAAGCTGTTGTTGTTCTTCCTCGCGAATGTAGATTTGGCGCTTACGCGACAGACATTATTAACCTCAATCTGGGGATATAGCGAGCGCACGAACACCCGCACCCTGGACGAGCACATCTGTAAGTTGCGAACGAAGTTCGAGCTGGATCCAAGCACGCCGCGACATTTTGTCACAATTCATGGAATAGGTTACCGATTTTTGATGTAGATTGGACATCGAACTGATGCGTGCCTACCTCGAGGTGTTCATCCGCGCTACCGGGACTGACGAAGGCGCGCGCGACAATCTTGACATGACCGTGCCTCGGGACTCCAAGCGGCGCCGAGATCTCCCTGTAAGATATCTCCTCAAATTCACGAAGTACAAGCACTTCAGGCAATGCGCCGGAAGCATTTTGAGCGCATTCTGGACCATTGAACGTCGAACAAGCGCTTGTTCAGGACGACCAGGCCCGTATCTGAAGCCCAACCATCCTGCTGCCGTCCGAGTGCTTCGCCAATCGCTTTCCGCCCGAGGGATGTGCAAAACACACTAGAAGCTTGCTCACACTGCGTTTGCGGGCGCGAGTCACGACTTGAGATCTCTGCAAACAGCGTTGTGATCGAGTTTCCCTTAGCATGTCGAAGGCGGCAATGGACTGCACCTCCGGTGCGTGTTCGCTGTGCCTCCCGCTGTAAGTTCCAGAATTCGCAAGAGATCCTGGAGATGTCCCCTGCTGCTTTGCTGGGGTAGCTGCTAATGATAGACTCGCGTTCAGCCAAGCTCGACCTCAGATGCCGCAAACGAGTGAACCTCTCAGTCGTGTCTGTTTCGGCCCCTTTGAGGTTGATCTGCGCGCCGCCGAGCTGCGCAAACACGGGGTCCGAATCAAACTTCAAGCGCAGCCCTTTCGAGTGTTGGAAATGCTGCTGGAGCATCCCGGCACTTTAATAAGTCGAGAGCAGCTCAAAACAAGACTCTGGCCAGCGGACACTTCCGGGGACTTCGATCACGGAATCAACAAATCAATTAATAAGCTTCGGGAGTGACTAAACGATTCAGCACTGAACCCGCTATATATCGAGACAGTTGCGCGGCGTGGCTATCGTTTCATTGCCGAAGTTACGCCAGCAGAGAAAGCGCCCTGCGACGTAGGGATCGCCGCTGATCTCTTCAAGCCTAATGAACCGACGCTGAACCCGAGTGTGGTGGATCTGCCCCGGCCCGGTTCCGCGATTCTTCGCCGGCGGATCGTCGCTGGCTTACTTCTGATCGCGGCGATCTTATTGTCTCTGCTCTTTCTGTTGAGATCGCGCTGGACGAACAACTGGCATGAAATTCGGTCTGTGGCCGTTCTTCCCCTCGAGAGTCTCTCGAGCGACGTCTCGGAGGACTATTTCGCGGATGGGATGACTGACGAGTTAATTACAGATCTTGGCCAAATCGGCGCATTACGCGTGATCTCGCGTACTTCTGTCATGCCATACAAAAGAACGCGAAAGAGTTTGCCGCAGATTGCCCGTGAGCTCGGTGTAGATGCCGTCGTGGAAGGCACGGTGCTCCAAGCCGGCAATGAAGTTCGAATTACCGCACAGTTGATTGAGGCTCCACAGGACAGACACCTGTGGGCCCGGAGCTATCAGGGCGATCTGCGCGACACTTTAACTCTCCAGAATCAAGTGGCACGCGCTATCGCCGAGCAGATCAGGATCAACCTAACTCCAGAACAAAAGAGTGCGTTGGTGAGCGCGAAGGCGGTTAATCCTGAAGCCTATCAAGGCTATCTGAAAGGTCGATATTTCTGGAATATGCGGACGCAAGAGGGCAGCAGGAAAGCCATCGATTACTTTCAGGATGCGATTGCTAAGGATCCGAATTATGCACAGGCGTACGCCGGGCTCGCCGATGCCTTCCATCGATCGGGACCGCCCAAGGAAACATATCCAAGATCGAAGGCCCTGGCCGAGAAAGCTCTGGAACTCGATAGTTCACTGAGCGAAGCTCACACATCGCTCGCGATTTGTTTGAACATGTTCGATTGGGATTGGGCAGGTGCCGAACGAGAGTTCACGCGCGCCATAAAGCTGAATCCGAGCTATGCGACTGCCCACCAGGGATACGCGTGGATGCTCACGGCAGAGGGGCGGAATCGCGAAGCTCTCGACCAGATCCGAACTGCGGAGACGCTGGATCCACTTTCGATCAGCATCAGCACCGATATGGCAGAGATGCTTATCTACGCGCGCCGCTATGACGAAGCGGTCCGCCAAAGCCGAAAGACGCTGGAGATGGACCCCAGTCGCGCGCAGGCACACCGCGAACTCGGACACGCCTACGCCCAAAAGCGAGCCTACCCCGAGGCAATCTCAGAGTACCGAATAGCGCTCACGCTGTACACCGATAACTGGGATCTTCGGGCTGAGCTTGCGCGTGTCTGGGCGTTGGCTGGAAATCGAGGCGAGGCGGAAAAGACATTGAAGGATTTGAAGGACCGGACCAAGCATGAATTCATAAACTCAGCGGCGTTCGCCTTCATTTATGTTGGATTAAACCAAACGGATCAGGTGTTTGCATTCCTCGAGAAAGCTTATGAGGAGCGATTCTATCCTTGTGTCCTGATGGATCCGGCGTTTGATCCCATTCGCTCCGACCCGCGCTTTCAAGATCTCCTGCGGCGAACTGGCCTTGCTTCGGTGCCCAAGTGAATTAAGATTCGGTCCATCGGCGCGCAGTTTTCACACCTCTCTCTGGTGATAAAACTCGCATTCGGTCTAGCGCCGTCATCGCAACGCAGGAAGCGGGTCAGCCCTCGAGGGGTGTTTCTTTCGCGCCCTTTTGAAGTCGCCCTGCGCGCTGGCGAGCTGCGAAAGAATGGCGTTCCCATCAAGTTGCAGGCGCAACCCTTTTTCGAGTTCTGCAAATGTTGCTGGAGCGCCCCGGTGAAGAGCCTTGTCCAATGCAAGATGAGCCTGAAAGGGCTATTTGTTTTTGACGCAAGATGAGCCTGAAGGATGAGGGAGGGAGTGCTGATCGCGGCGTACGTGGGGACAGGAAGCGTGCAAGAGGGCCGTCACCGGCGGCCTCCCGCGCAGGGTTACAGCAGCGCGGACGTGGCGCTGGTGGCGGAGCAGACCAAATCACGGCCGCGCCCATTCGAACGATAACGATCTTGTGGAATCAAAAAATGCGGCAGTGATCCGCAAACACATCGGTTATGGCTACATCCGCCGCGGGTCGGGCCACAGTCATGATCAGTTTTTACCGCGTGCATTTGAACCCGTATCTCAACTTTCATCGACCGTGCGGTGTGTCGGAGATCACAACGGATAAGAAAGGGAAACAGCGGCGGTATACCGGCGCTCGGCCACGCCGGTGGGAACTGCTGCAACGAGTGCCGCAGTTCCGTGGCTATCTAAAGCCGGGAACCCAGCCTGCGGAACTGGAGCGGCAGGCCAACCGGCTCAGCGACACCGAGGCAGTTCGCCCAATGCAGGAGACCAAACGAAAGCTGCGTGGCGAAAATTGGTGGCTCACTGTTAGTCATGGCCATTATTGGTGGCGCCGTATTCACTCCATTAATTGATGTCTCAACTTACTGTGAGCATGGCGAAAGCAATGCTTGTTTCCGCTCGCGTATTACATCTATATCGCATATTTCGCGTACATAGGCTCGCGTTC
Source organism: Acidobacteriaceae bacterium (assembly GCA_019244945.1). Classification (GTDB taxonomy): domain Bacteria; phylum Acidobacteriota; class Terriglobia; order Bryobacterales; family Bryobacteraceae; genus Bog-105. Next base: position 4,659 of record JAFASD010000208.1, read on the forward strand.
GACCCCTGCTTGAAAGGTCAGGAGCGGAGCAGGATGTTCGGTTCGCGTCCTCGCGTCAAGCATCTTCTCAAGCGGTCGCCATGACGCACGAACTCCTGTATTACAGGTGGCGGAAGAGTCGCGGTGCAAAGTCGTTCAAGTCGCGGCGCCAGGTCTGCCACTCGTAGTTGGTACCGGGCGACTCGTAAAACACGTGCCCTATATTCCCCTGATCGAGTGCGGCGTGCAGTCGCTCAATGCCTTGCTTCATGCGCTCAGGCTCATCCGTTCCTACTCCAACCCACAGCAGATGCACGCGCTTGGCAAACGCGTCCGGGTCAGCCATCGCACCGTTGAATGCGGTCTTCGCATCCAGTTTGTCGTTACCGGCTGCAAATACGTTCGCTGCTCCGCTGAATCCGCCAATGTACGAGAACAACTCGAGGTGATCAAAGGTTACATGAAGGTCTGCATGCCGCCCATCGGAAAGACCCGCCATCGCGCGATCGTCACGGTCCGGTATGGTGCGGAATGTTGAGTCGATGAATGGAATCAGTGCCTGTGTCATGTCGTCTTCAAATGCAGACATCATGTCCTCGATCGCCTTCCTCATCTCCGGCGAACCGAAGGGCTTACCAGTGAGATCGGGAGCAAGCTGGCCTGCGCGCCGCGCATATCCATTCGCCATCACGATGATCATGGGCTTGGCCTTACTGCTCGCGATCAGGTTGTCAAGGATCAGGTTCGCGTTGCCCTGCCGTGTCCACCCCGATTCGTCCTCACCCCCGCCGTGCTGTAGGTAGAGCACGGGGTAGCGCTGTTTCGGCTGGGTGTCGTACGCGGGCGGCGTGTACACCATCGCGTGTCGCCACGTGCCGGTTACATTCGAGTGATAGCAAATTTCGCGCACCTGTCCATGCGGGACGTCCTGCGCCAAGTAATACGTCACACCCGCCTCAGGGACCTCGACCGCGCTTGCCCATTTGCTCCCGCCGAAGTACGCAGTGCTTCCGGGATCGCTTACTTCTGCGCCGTCCACGATCACCGTGTAATAGTGAAGCGCGATCGGCAACGTGATAAATGTCCAGAACCCGTCCGCTTGCTTCTCCATATCGGCTTTCGGACCGCTCCAGAAATTCATCCTCACTTTCGTGGCATCCAGCGCCTTAAATCGAATCTGAACGCGTGAGTTGCTGTCAACCCGCGGATATTGCGCGTCCAGCACATTGAAAGTAGCGGGTTTGAAATCACCTGAGTCCTGCGCGAACAGCAGCTCGTCCCGATGAGTATGGCCAATCCAATCAGTCCCATGGAGTCTTCCTCCGATCATCGTTATGCTATTACAGCGTCGAATATTCACATCCCGTGGAGCAGGAGACAAATGAGGTACGCACGAGTCTCAATACGGGCCGCAGCATTCGTGTGTGCATTCGCAGCGGTGAAAGCCCAGCAATTCGACCGCTGCGCCGAGTTGACACGTTTTCAACTGAGTGGCCTTGAGATCACTAAAACTGAGCTGATTGCTGCGGGCAGAACCATTCCGGCAGCGTATCCGGGCGCTCCCTCCATTGGGCCTCTTCCTGCACACTGCCGTGTGGACGGCATCATCAATCGCCGAAAAGGTGTGGACGGCCAGGAGTTCGCCATTGGCTTTGCCATTGCATTGCCGGATCAGGATGCGTGGAACGGCGACTTCATAATGCAGGGGGGCGGAGGCGGCAACGGTTTCGTCGCTTACCCAACTGGCGCCAGCTATGCCGGAGACAAGCCTGCGCTGTCGCGCGGATTTGCGGTCGCCAGCACGGATACTGGACACAAGGCAAGAACGGGGCCTTTCGACTTCGCGTTCATGGGCGACCAGCAGGCGTATCTCGATTTCGCCTTCCTCGCGAATGCTGAAGTCGCCGGAGTCGCTAAGCAGATCATTGCGCGCTACTACGCCAAACCCGCAGCGTACTCGTACTTCATCGGGTGTTCCACCGGCGGGCGTGAAGGCATGATCCTTTCACAGCGATATCCGACGGTCTTCAATGGAATCGTCTCGGGAGACCCGGCCATGCGCACCGGCCTTTCGAACCTGGCAATCGGACGATGGATACCTGTTGCTTACAACCAGACTGCGCTCAAAGACGCATCCGGCAAGCCGCAGATCGACAAGTTCCTCACAGACGCCGATCGCAAAATCTTCATGGATGCGCTCATGAAACAGTGCGACGCGAAAGACGGTTTGGCTGACGGCATGATCTTTGATCCGCTCGACTGCGACTTTGATCCCGCGGCGCTCGCATGCAAGGCGGGTAAAGGCGAGGGCTGCATCGCCCCGGAAAAAATAGCGGCGATTAAGAAAGCGTTCGCTGGACCGAAGAACGCTTACGGCACGCAAGTTTATCCCGGTTTCCTCTATGACTCAGGAATCACCATGAAGGGTGTAGTGCCGGGTCTGCTCGCCCTCGGGCGCGACGGCTTGTTCGGTCCCTACACCACCGCAACAGAACTAGACGTCGATAAGGCCGCGCTGCATGCCTCCGATCCGCTGGTCGAGCCTGCGTCTACGAATCTGTCGACGTTCTCGCTTAACGGTGGAAAGCTCATTTTCTTTCACGGCGACAGTGACCCGTGGTTCTCCGCGCTCGACACGCTCGACTACTACAAATCGCTTGCCGCAACGAATGGGGGAGCCGCCAGAGTCGCCCAATGGAGTCACATCTTTCTCGTTCCCGGCATGGCTCACTGCGGCGGCGGCCCTGCTCTCGATC
>JAFASD010000242.1 GCA_019244945.1 Acidobacteriaceae bacterium
TCAAAATTTTCAATCTCCGATTGAAGTACACGCGAGATTTCATCTGCTCTGATTTGAGCCATACTTTCCCTTCAGAATCCGTTTTAAAGCTGCGCTGTCAGGCGCTGGCGCATGCTGTCCAGCTTGCCCCGTAAAGTGGCATCATACTCCCTGGAGGCCACGCGCGCCCTCACTCCGGCGAGTATCGCGGGATCGACTTTGTAATGCGCCCGAATGAACTTACCCAATTTGGTGCCGAGGACGCGCTCGATTTGTTCCCGTTGTTGGGCGTTTAACTCTCGAGCCGAAGTGATTTCCGCCGGAATCCAACCGAGTCTTTCGTCGACGACAAGCTCGAATTCCTGGCGTATGGCGGGAAACTCGCTTGTTCTTCGATGAGAGATGAGAACCAGGAGAAAATTTCGAAGAAGCCGATGGAGCCCCAACTCGTCGGCCAGTCTCGAGACGATTGCTTTTTTGCGGTTCTGAGTCACAGCCGGAGAGAGCAAGGCGCGCTCCAAATCCTTCGATCCAGAAACGAGGGATTCAGCGGCGCGAAGCTGGATCACGGCATCTTGCGGTGAAATGCCGGCGTTCGGAGCAAAGACGGCATCCGCCAGGGCGCAGGCGTAGTGGGCAGCCAGAGCGGTCCTCATTTTTCGGATTTTCGCCTCGCTGAGAAACGCGGTCTCATCTGCTTAGTTTCTGCCTCGCTCGACTAAGTGGACGAAATCCTGCAACAGCTCGTCGGGCTCTCCTGAGGCATATCGATTTTGCAGTTTCCGCTCCGCCAAGGTAAGCGCGAGCTCTGCCGTGTGGCGGCTGACGCGGCGCGTACCCTCCTTGCGGAATGCCTCGATTTCGGCGAGGACGTTCTGGTGGATGTGCTCGATATCCATTTCGGTCTCGTGACGCATGCGCTCGTGTTCTCGGTCGAGTTCGATGGCGGCTTGCGCGCGCAGTTTCTTGATTTCTTCTGCGAGCGTGGCCATTCTTTTGTCGATCTCGGAATAGCGGAATTCGGCCTCGATCTTCAAACCCATGGCGTCCTGAATCGCCTTCTGTATGTCGGCCGACCTGGCGTTGAAAAAGGCAGGCGCGTATTTCCAGAGCAGATATCCGAGGCCGATCGCGAAGATTGCGGTATTTACTATCTTGCGCCAGGTCACGGCATCCAAAGCGGCGGTTTCCTGTTGTTGTGTCTCTTGCCCGAAGGCGAAAGGCGCCGCTATCACAAGCAGCATTACGGCGTAGAGGCAGATGCGGATTAGATTGTGCCGATGCGAGTGGTCGGGACTTCGCAGAAAAGGTGAAGCAACGCTTGGCACTACGCAGCTCTCCGCCGCAAGAGCGAGCTGACTATGCGTTCGCTCAGAGATTCGACGCTCGCGTTTAGATCGGCCTCGGCGCGTTGGGCTTCCTGACTGATCTCGCGTTTCGCTTGTTCGATTTGGACGTCAGCTTCAGCGCGAGCTTTCGCTACGATTTGAACTTGTTCCTGGGCCCATTTGCGGCGTAAAGCTTCGTGCTCCTGGTGGATTTCGGCGCGGGCTATCTGGAGGGCCTGCTCGAACTCGGAATGCTTCTTTTCTGCCGCATCGAAAGCGCGGCGGGCCAGCTCGCGAACCCCTTCGGTTTGCTGTTTCCGCTCATCCAGAATTCTTCCGAGCGGCTTGAAAAAAACGTACTTCAAATATGTGGTGAGAAGAATGAAAAAGACGATCGTCGGGAGGGCTTTCACCAGGAGGTCAGCTAGGGCGTTTAACGTCTCGTCCATGTATTTTCTAACGTGGAAAGGAGAGCAGGAGTCCGGGCTACCGGGCCGAGCATAAGACCCTTGTTTGCGGACTTTCCCTACTCAGTTTACGCTAACATACGCGATTTTCTAGGCGGTTTGGTCGCTATGTAGTTCGCGCCAGCGCTGGACGAGGTCGCAACAAGCGCCGCGCCAGTTGGGGAAGTGAAACTCGAAACCAGCGTCGAGGAGGCGGCGGGGGACGACGCGGCGGCTCTTGAGGACCAGCTCGGTTTCGGTGCGTAGGAGAACGGCGCCGATGGAAAGCATCCAGCTTGGGGCTGGAATTCCGACGTAGCTCGTACACCAGCAGTGGCGCAGGCAGGACATGAACTCACGATTCGTGACTGGGAGGGGTGACGAGACGTTTACCGGGCCGGTTAAGTCGTCGTGGGCGATCAGAAACTCGATGGCGCGAATGAAATCGACATCGTGAATCCAGGAGATATACTGCTTGCCGGAACCTGAAGCGCCGCCGAGACCCCATCGAACCAGGCGCAAATAGGCATCGAAAACGCCTCCCATGTCGGGACTCATGGTCATGGCGCTGCGGAGGGCGACTCTTCGCGTTTTAGGCGTCTCCGCGGCGAAGAAAGCCCGCTCCCAGCCGGTCGCGACGTCGATGCTGAAGCGCCACTTCGATGGCGCATCGGGCTCGTTACCGCCCAATTCGCCTGTAGGCTCATCCATCGGGCGATCGAGGGAATGGCAATAAATTGTCGCCGTACTGGCATTCATCCAGAGCGGCGGGGGATGGGAAGCTTGCGCGATGGCTTGGCCGATCAGGCCCGTAGAAATGATTCGGGAATTCTTGATCTCGCGACGGTTGGCTGCGTTGTAGCGGCAGTTTACGCTACGGCC
>JAFASD010000388.1 GCA_019244945.1 Acidobacteriaceae bacterium
GAACGGCGACTCCTCTACCCGCCACACCATATCCGCCGTCGCGCTGCAAACGGGGGACGCGATCCGGCTCGAAGGTACGCCCGATGGAGGCGATCACGCGGCCTTCGACTACATCGAGATCGATCCCGCCCGAACAAATATTGGATCTCGGTAAAGTCACATTTCACGCAAAGTATTGACACGGAGCCGGTAGAGTAGGAGGGGACGAAAAGTGCCCCTCCCCTCGTCGAACCGGACGTGCAGATTTCCCGCATCCGGCTCTCCAGAAGAAGTCACCTCAGGCATGCGCAGGCCGCCGCTGGAAGCGGGTCTCAGTGAGCAGCAGCAGGCCGAAGCTCTGAATGTGCTCATACCAAGCCACTCCTTTGGGCGGTCGATAAGGTCGCTGGCTGCGCCTTTGTAAGTGCTGGATGAGACGGCCACGCACGAACCAATCAAGCTCCCAGTAGGCGCCACGCGGATAGCCGTAGCTGAAATACTGGCCCCAACCCCTGATTTGCCGGTTCAAACGAGTGATGAGCTGAGGAATCGGGACATGGCTTTGTCTGATTGATGTCAGCTGCCGCAATTGCTCCCGCTCCCGCGCCACCGCTTTCTTCGACGGAAACACATTCAGATACTTCTCCCGTTTCCCTTCCAGGTCCCGGTCGTATCGAAACGTGTAACCCAGGAAATCCAGGCTTTCTTTCTTCACGTCCACCACACGCGTTTTCTCGCGGTTGATCGTCAGTCCGAACTTACCCTCCAGCTTCGACTCCACATAGGCGGTCAGTTCCGTCGTCCACTTACGCGCCAGTATCAGCATATCGTCGGCATAGCGCACCAACTTGGCGTCGCCCCAACGCGCCGGTCCTTGCGGGCCATGGAACAGCGCATCGAACCAGTGCAGATACAGGTTTGCCAGCAGCGGAGAAGCGACTCCTCCTTGTGGCGTCCCTGTCTCGTTCCTCGTTCGGCGCTCCTTCCCGCTCTCCGCATCCGTTTCCACCACCGGTGCTTCCAGCCACATCCGGATCAGTTGCAATACGCTCCGATCCGCTATGCGATGCCGCAAGCACGCCAGCAGTTGAGAGTGCGGAATGGAATCAAAATAGCCTTTCAGGTCAGCGTCGTACACCGCTTGATATCCCGCTTTGAGATATCCACGGATCTCCTCCAGCGCTTGGTGCGCATTCCGCCCTGGCCGGAACCCATACGAACAATCCAGAAAGTCCGATTCAAAGATCGGCTCCAGGATCAGCAGCGTGGCCATTTGCACCACCCTGTCTCGTATCGTCGGTATCCCCAGCGGCCTCAGCTTCCCATTCGCTTTCGGTATGTATACGCGCCGCACCGCCTGCGGCCGATAGCTCTTGCCTCGCAGTTGCTCGTGCAGTTCATCTAGCCATCGCTTCAGTCCACCCTCGGCCGCTTCTAGCTGCTTGAAGGTCACTCCGTCAATGCCCGCTGCTCCGCCGTTCCTGCGCACTCGCGCCATCGCCGCCTCCAGCACATCTTTCCGATAGATCCGGTCGTACAAAGCATAAAACCGGAACTTCGGCTCCTGCTTGGCCTTCCGGCCTAGTTTCTGTCTCAGTTCAGAGAGTTTATCGGGCAACGCGTTCCCGCTCTGCCCTTCTTCCGTAGTGTGCGTCTCCGCCAAGCGGCACTCCTTCCTTCTGACTCCACGTTCCTTCTGTAAGGCCCCTTCGCTCCACGGACATTACTCCGCTTCCCCGCTACTATGGGCCTCTCCGACTCCCTCTGGGCCGCTCACGGTTATGGTTTCCCGCTTCACGTTGGTTCTGCACCGCCCAGGAGGGCCTCCCAGGTTCCTTGTCGTTGATCTGTCCCCGCGCGCCGCCCTCAACCACCCCGGGGAGTCCAGTCAGGTGCTTGCTCATTGCTTCCCTGCCGATTCCAGGCTTCCTCCTGCTCCGAGGTCTGGCCACTCCCGTCTCGCTAACGAGGCCGAATCAGGTTCACTTGCGTTGCGGCTCACGAGTTCGCTGGTGAGGGGCTTCGTCCTTCTGGATCTCTCCATCGAACGCCCGCCAGCTACATGTCGAATGAGCAATTACATGGTGAACTCCTTTCAGTTCACTAGATCAACCAGGCTTTCCCTGGCACACCGAGCGTAAGCGCCCCCATCATGGAAAAAAACAATTTCCACGCTTAAGTAAATGCCATTGGCCGTGCTGCCTCGCAACGATGTGTTCAACATGAAATGGTCGACAAAATGCATCCTGCGGCAGACGACAGTATTCGCATTGATTACCTGCGCGCCGACGAACCTCGGCCGCGATCTCGTTTGTCAACGCTGCTGCAAAACTTGGCGGGCCTTCGACTGCCAGTAAGCAAGCAGGTCGCTAATGTTGGCGTAGGCATCCAGCTCAGCCCGCTCGTCTTCCGTCAACATCCCGTCATTCGCTTTCGCGTTCAGTTCGTCTGCACGCGCAGCATCCGCTCCCGGAAAATCGAGCGCGAGAATGCGCTCGGGAAGCGGCCTGCTCATACCTCGGCCCGGAACATCGAACACCTTTAGAAGAATATCCGCGTGAGCACTGGAACGGAATGCCGCTTGCGCCATGTACGTCTTTAGCTTACCGCTTACTAGATGGTTTCATAATAAGAAACCTTCTCATCCCGCAGACAAATCATCAGTGCGACGCGACCGGCACGAAGGGATGCGACGTACGCTGCTAGAAATCCAACCAAAGTAAGAACAACCACCACGCCGCCCAGCGTCACGGGATCGTACCAGTCGACATCCCAACCTTGCCGGCGATGAGGCGCGACAAGAACAGCGTGAGTACCAGTCCGGGCCGCTGCGCCGATATAAACAAATCGCAGGCTGGCTGCAATGACGCGCGAGCGGACAACGCCCGCGGCTGCGCCGAGAGGGAGGGGTGAGAACGATCTGCATAAAAACCTCACTGATCTTGGCTACCCGGATCAAATCCCGTTTTCGGCATAACCAAAACTCGGCACGCCAGTCTCTGATTGGGGCGCTTTCACAATTTCCCCGATGGTATGCGCGTTTTCCAGGATTCCGCCGAAACGAG
>JAFASD010000021.1 GCA_019244945.1 Acidobacteriaceae bacterium
ACTGTGTCTAGGGTTCCGCTCTCGCTTACGCGCGAGAGGTTCTGTGACCGAGCGACACCACGAGCCGGACTGAGTCTGGCCCGACAACTTACGGCATAAAAGGCCTGAGGTGATCCAATTCCCGAAAGGGAAAGAAAGCGATTTGCCTTTATGCCAACCACTCCCGCCACTTGGCCCGTTCCACTCACACGTGTAGAACTCATGGGAAGAACCGTTCAACTCGAACCGCTTGCTGCTGAGCACGAAGCCGAGCTTTCGGAAATCGCTCAAGACGAAGAGATTTGGGAATATCTCACGAGCTACGGCGGAAGCCCCGAAGCAATGCGCCTCTATCTGAAGACGGCGTTAGAGGATTACGCGCGCGGCAACGCGCTCCCATTCGTGATACGAGCCAATCACGACAGAAGCATCATTGGACTCACGCGTCTCAAAAACATCGCCCGCGAGCACAGGAGTGCAGGAGTTGGTTCGTGGTTTGTAAGATCCGCGCGGGGAACTGGCGCCAACTCCGAATCAAAGCTTCTGCTACTGACACATGCGTTCGAAACGCTGAACTGCATCCGCATCGAGTTTCAGACAGATGTTCAGAATCTGCGCTCGCGAGCTGCGCTAACCAAAATGGGCGCTCAGGAAGAAGGCACGCTGCGCTCCTGCTATATCAGACGCGATGGCTCACTTCGCGACACAGTCGTGTTCAGCGTTCTCGACAAGGAATGGCCGGCCGTTAAGAAGAAACTGCTGCAGCGACTGTCTGTATCAATTCGTTGAGAGAGCTCTTACGGCCCGGCTTATCTCACATAGGGATCTAGTCGTAGCAGGTAAATTCGAACCACCGACCTCCTGGTTCCGAAAAGTGAAGATGATGAAATCAATAACTTAGCAGGATTGTGAGGAGTTGCTCGGATGCTATAAGGACTGCGCTAAATGGTGCGGTGCTTCCTCTGCCGCAACACCAGTAAACCCGAAGCGTATAGATGAAGATATTTCCTCACTACAGGATGCTCACAGTAAGCTTATAGGGTAGTGTTTGCCTCGGGCGTCGAGCTGTACTGAGGCATTAGTGCCCGGCTTCTAAATCTAGTTGGAGGCCGCGAGTTTAGTCCTCTCATGCGTTCCACGGCATGATGATCCCGATCAAATCGCCGAACATCGATCCTTACCTCAAGAACGACCCCTGGGTTCGCGCGCATAGCCGAGGTCTCCGGCAATCGACCAGTCGATGCTGTCATCAATAACCTTCCACGCCTGTGAAGAGAGTTGGCGCCGGTAGTCGCCACGGCTGTAAACGGTGGGGTCGAAGGGATCAGTGTCGAAATCGGGTGAGTCCTGATCCCAATCAGCGGGCTGGACTTTGCGTGGTAGCGCACGCAACTGCGGTTCCAAGCGCACAAGCTTGAATTTCCTCTCGAGCGCCGTAAGTGTGGAGGAAACATCTTGTAGGAGATCTTCATATCGCACGATGGCGCTCCGCTGCTCGAAGCGTCCATGGTGGTCAAGCCAGGCGCGATATCGCTGGTTATACAAATGACATGCATTGGCAAGCCGTCCCAAAAAGTTCCGGCGCATCCGCGGACCGAACGGCCCGCGGGTCATCCAGCCTGAATAGCGCGCCAGACTGGCGGCCCAGGTATGAGGATGCTTCGACGAGATCAGGTATCCGAGACGATGAGCCCGAACACTCTCCGCGACGGCGTCCGCGATATCGCGCAAATAGATGATCTGCTCTGGATCGTCGGGACGCGTGGATTCCGCAGGTGCGGCGAGCGTCGCGGCTCGAACAAACTGCCAATCGCGCTCAGCCGAATGAGCAGCTCCGTCAAGATGCACGTTCAGATCGACGGGCGGAGAATGTTTGTCGCCGAGGACGTGCATGAGAACATGTACATCCTTGTAATTCGCCAGCAGGAGGGCGCGCAGGTAATTCGTTCCGGTGCGCCGTTCGCCGTATTGCTTTAGAAACGTGGTCAGCTCTTGAAGTGGTCGGAGCGGGTGGATATGAAACCCACCGCCCTCCTGGTCGCAGGCGCTCTAGCCAAGCGAAGCCGCGCCCGGAACGTTCTCAGTCTAACAAGGAAATCGCATGGAAGTCTCGGGGTTGTAGATCTCTGCGTTCAAGATCCTGAACGAGCGCTCAATCGAAACAGATTTCCTTGTTAGTGCTGTCCTTGAGCATCGCGGTCGCGAGCAGCGAAATCGCCGCGCATCCGAAAATGAAGAGGGAGATTGGTGAGGCAGAGTGATAGCGACTCACCAACGAGGTCGCGATCAGAGGGGCCGGACCTCCAGCAATTAATGACGAAAGCTGATAGCCGAGCGAGGCCCCACTGTACCGGAGGTGTCCAGGGAATGACTCGGCGATTAATGCAGCCTGAGGACCATACATCATGTCATGCGGCACCAGCGAAAGCACGATCGCGAGCGCCACTAATCCTGCCATTCTCGTGTCGAGGAACGCGAAATATGCAAAGCCATAGGCCCCAGTAAGAACCGCTCCGAGCATGTACACCCGCTTGCGCCCAAAGCGGTCGGAGAGATGGCCAAAGAATGGAATAGAGACGAACGAGAGCATCGCGGCGGCGAGCACGGCCGTCAGGAGAAACCCACGCTTGAGATGCAAGACGCCAGTACCGTAGGCGAACACGAACGCAGTGAATATATAGAACGGTGCTTGCTCCGCCATACGACATAAGGCTGTGAGGATGATTTCACGGGGATGTCGGCGAAGCACTTCCAGGACCGGCGTGCGCTCAATTCGGCGCTCGGCGATCAGCCGGACGAATACCGGTGTTTCCAGGATGCCTAGCCGGATGTACAGACCGAGTGCGACTAGCACAATGCTAAACAGGAACGGAATGCGCCAGCCCCACGTCAGGAATTGCTTGCCAGACACCGCGCTCAAAGCCAGCACCGCGAGATTTGAAAGAAAGAGGCCTGCCGGTACGCCGAACTGCGGCCACGAAGCGATGAATCCGCGGTGATGGTTCGATTGCGCCCATTCCATCGAGAGAAGCACGGAGCCGCCCCACTCACCTCCGACACCGATTCCCTGAATGAAGCGCAGGACGGTCAGTATGACTCCACCCCAAATACCGATGTGGTCATAGCCCGGGACGAGCGCCACTAGAAATGTGGCACTACCCATTAGCAACAGGGTCGTGATCAATGCTGCCTTTCGCCCGAGGCGGTCCCCGTAGTGGCCAAAGATGGCTGCGCCGATCGGCCGCGCGGCAAACCCTACGGCGTACACCCCGAAGGCTTCCAACGTGCCGACAAAAGGATCAGCGTGTGGAAAATAGAGTCGGGCAAACACCAGGCCGGTGACCGTGCTGTACAAGAAGAAGTCGTACCATTCAATCGCGGTCCCGATCGTGCTGGCCAGCACCGCGCGGCGGAGTTGCCGCCGCTGTCCTGACTCGTCCAGATATGTTGTCAGTGGGCTTCTCGAAGCAGTAGATGCTTTTGTACTTTCCCCAAAGCATTGCGCGGTAGTTTATCCAAGAGCACGAATCTCCGTGGAACTTTAAACGATGCGAAATTTTCGCGGCAGCGCCTTTCCATCGACGGCGCATCGAACGCTGACCTTGTCACGAGGAACGCGATAGGAACCTCTCCTCGGAGCTCATCTGGCGCCCCGACTACTGCCGCCTCCGCAATCTCCGGCTGCAATTGAAGAAATTCCTCTATCTCACGAGGATAGATGTTGAATCCTCCAGAGATGATCAAATCCGTCTTTCGGCCGCACAGTGTGTAATAGCCGTCTGGCGAGCGTCTTGCCAAGTCACCTGTTCGAAAGAAGCCGTTCACGAAGGAATCGCGAGTAGCATCTTCTCGCCTCCAATATCCGGCGAACACGTTGGGACCAAGTAAATAGATCTCACCCGTTTCGCCATCGGCTACCGATCTTCCTTCATCATTGAGTAACTTCACCGAAACGCCGGGGAGCGCCATGCCTACGGTGCCGGCGCGACGTTCGCCTACGTACGGATTGCTCATGTTCATCAGTGTTTCACTCATCCCATACCGCTCAAGAAT
>JAFASD010000086.1 GCA_019244945.1 Acidobacteriaceae bacterium
TTCGTTTATGCACACGAATATTGCGCCATATCTCGACCAGCCGCGCTTTATTTGCCGCGTGTTGAACCGGCAGCAGTCGTTTTCGCCTTGCGTGAACGCAGCCAGGGCAGGAAGATGTTCATAGGTGAAGAAGGTCTTTCATTTCGATGCTCCCCGTGAGCCATATCAGTGCGACGCCGCCATCGTCTGGTGCTTCGATAACCGATTTCACCTGAGCTTTACGAAATTCGTTAAGCGCCTTGGTATTTCGAATTCGGACCTAATCAAGATTGCTGGTGGCGCGAAAAATCTCGCCTCGCCCGAGCGCGAAAGCGATCGTGAGTTCGTGCTGGAGCAGATTCGCAAATCGATCGTGCTTCACCAAACCAAGCGCGTCATACTGATGCTGCATTCCGATTGCGGAGCTTATGGCGGATTGATGGGCCGCTTCGGCGGGAATACTCGTCTGGAAGCCCAGTACCAGGACGCGGAATTGCGGCGAGCCGCAGATTTTCTGAATAAGGCGATCCCTGGTATGGAGGTCCAGGCCTACTTCGTTGATTTCGAGGGAGTGTGGCAGGTGGAACTGGCTCCGTAATTGCCCTCCACTCGATCCAGTTAGCGGTACCCTAAGAGAAGAGAGGCCGCTATGCGCTTTGTTATCCGGTGGTTGCTTTTTGGCGCGCTCACCGCAGCGGTTGCAACGAACATCCTTGCGCAACGGGTCAGCGCCGGTCACGCGAGTTCCGGGGGGCACTCAGGTTTCGCCTCGCACGCCTATTCCGCAAGTCCCGCTCCCACAGCCGGCTATACGGGGCTTCGCTCGCCAGCGGCTGGATACACGGGCATCCGTCAGGGCGCGCTAAGATCGCGCGGGTACGGCGGGTACGGCCGGACTTACCGGCACGTCCCCTATCCGTACTTCTTCACTCCGTATTACTATCCATTCCTCGATTACAGCGATGCGCCCTACGGCGGTGCTCCTTATGACGTGCCGGATGATCCGAGTGCGGAAGCTGCAATTCTCGGTGAGGAGGTGCAGAGACTCAGCGCGGCTGTGGACCAGCTTGCCTACAATCAGCAGACGCAGCAGGGGAGCGCTTCTCCGCAGTCCTATTCACAATCCGCGCCTCAACAGCCGCCTGTCATGCTAGTGCTGCATAGCGGGCAAACCGTTGAAGTGCAGAACTACGCGGTGATGGATCAGACCTTCTGGGACTTCACACGGCAACCCGCACAAAAGATCCCGATCGCAAACATCGATATCGCTGCGTCTACCAGGGCGACTCAAGCCAAAGGCGGCGAATTCCCACAACTCGAATCTGGGCAATAACCGCGCGACTGTCCCGCTTAGCAGGGCGCTCTCAAAATTGGAGTTTCAGCAGCGTCTTACGTAGTAAATCCAGCGCGCTTTGAGTAGCCCACATACGCGTACGGTAGCGATCTCCTCCGTAGCGCACGCGAACGACGCGCGTACCACCTGGCCCCGCGATTCCTAGATACACGGTGCCCACTGGGTTGAATTCAGTCCCGCCATCCGGTCCTGCATAGCCAGTGGCCGACAAAGCGTAACTCGCTCCGGTGCGCCGGCGAGCGCCTTCAGCCATGGCGGCGGCTACCGGTTCACTCACCGCCCCGTGCTTTGCGATCAGATCCTTAGGGACTCCAAGCACATCTTGTTTTTGAGCGTCTGTATAGGTGACGTAACCGGCGACGAAGAAATCCGAGCTGCCGGCGAGTTCAGTTAGGCGCGCTGCGATCAGACCGCCTGTGCAGCTTTCAGCCGTTGCGATATTCGCGTGGTGCTTTCGGAGCAAACATCCTACCAACGCCTCAAGAGATTCGTTCGCCTTTTCCGAATAAACTCGATCTCCCAGCAGTTGCGCAATCGGATTCCCTGCCTCACGAAGCAGGGAGTCGGCTTGTTCCTCTGTTTCTGCCTGCGCGCGCAGGATGACGGTCAGATCGCCCGGCGAAGATAGCACCGTCGTCGCCGGGTTTTGATATTTCTTATAGACGGGCGCGATCATTGCATCGAGGTCTGATTCGCCGATTCCGGTAATACGAAATGTCCGGACTCGAATGACACGCCGTGGAAGCACCGGTTTCAGACGAGGAATTAGCTCGTTTACCACCATCGGCTTCAGTTCACGCGGTGGGCCGGGCAACAGAGCCAGCGCGCCATGGCGCGTCGAAAGGAATTGGCCGGGAGCCGTTCCATGCGGGTTCGGCATGGCTGCCGCACCCTCCAACAAATAAGCCTGCTTTATGTTGTTTTTCGCCATCGGCCGGTTGATCTGGCGGAAACGGCTGATGAGAACGGATTCCTGCTCAAGCGAGAGAACCAGATTCAGATCGAGCGCATCCGCAACCGCTTCGCGAGTGACGTCGTCTTCCGTAGGACCAAGACCGCCAATCAGCACGACGACGCAGGAACGATCAACCGCAACGCGAATCGCCTCGCTCAGACGCGCGCGATCGTCTCCGATGACTTGTTTCGTCACGACATCCACGCCCAGCAGATTTAAATGCTCCGTTACGACGAGCGAATTCGTGTCCAGATTTTGGGGCGTCAGCAATTCGCTGCCGATAGCGATGATTTCAGCATCTTTCGGCATGTAATTGCGTTAAGGAAGCGGGCGTCCGGCTATTTCGACGTCGACTCGGAACAGCGCGTTGTGTGTCGCGAGAACCATAGCTCGGGCGGGCGTAAAAGCACAACCCACTATTCCGGGCCCGGAAAGAAACTGCTCTGGCTTGCGCGATTTGTCGATCCGGATGATACCGCGCCGTCCTCCGAGCGAAGCAGCCACGTACAGCCGCCCTTCCGCATCGAATGCAATCCCTTGGGGACGCCCTAGCCCCCGATAAAAAACCTCCACTTCGCCGGCTTTCGAAATGCGATGCACCGAATCAAAGCTCGAAGTCGTAGGGCCGGTAACGTAAAGATAATCCTCGGGCCCGAATGCCAGATGATAAGCCGCGATCGACGGTTCGAGCGTGGCGAAAACGTAAATCTGGCGCGATCGGCTGATTTTGAAGATTGTGCCGCTCCGATCCCCGACGTACAGATTCTCCTCAGTGTCGAAAGCAATCCCAGTGGCGACGCCCATGCCTTCCACATAAACAGACATGTTCCCGGTTGGAGTGATCTGGTACACAATGCCGTCGTAACGACTGGAGACGTACAGCAAGCCTTCACGATCAAATGCCAAACCCGTTGGGTTCATCAGGTCCGTGACAAAGGGCTTCGAGTTGTAGTTCGTGTCCACTTTGTAGATCGAGACAGGCGATTTTTGGCCTCGCGAACCGCTGAACGTGCTGTAGACGTTCCCATCGCGATCAACCGCAGGATTCGCGACTGGATGCAGACTGTCCGCGATCTGAATCCCGATGTGCGTCTCGCGAAGTTCACTCTGCAGATTCCCACTCGCCACGACCAGTTCACCCACCATCGCTGATTCGGGAACTTTGGCCACTATATAGGAATCTCCAGCCACCACCAAATGTGCCATTTGGTTTCCCAAACGGACGACCGGCCTTCCCGCCGATGTAAGATGCTGGCCCCGGATGTACAGCTCGCCTCCCGTGATCGCCGCGGCGGGCTCCACTTTCGCGATTGTAGGCTTGCCTGCCGGGTGCTCCGCGCTCTGTTGTTTGCTCGCCATAACTTAATAAAGTTTTAACGCCCCACCTATATACAAGATAAGCGCCCCATACAATCCGGCGGCAATATCATCGCTCACAATGCCGATCCCTTCGGGCAATTTCTCAAAATTTCGGACCGGCCATGGCTTCCAAATATCGAAGATGCGAAAGAGGAGGAACGCCGCCATCCAACTCTTCCAGTTGAGAGCGCTCGCCCCCAGCAGAGTAACCCATTGGCCCAAAACTTCATCTACGACGACCACGCCCGGATCTTTGGTGTTCAACAAACGCGCGGTCTGCGTGGAGGCCCAAACGGCAGGGGCTACCAATATCAAAATGAGAATCAGAAACGCCGGTCGACCCGCTCCGAGATAAGCGTGCAGCACAACAGCAATGACGATTGCTGCCAGCGATCCCACCGTTCCTGGTCCCCACGGGAAGTATCCGCATCCATACCATGTTGAGAGAAGCTGCGCAACCCGACTCACCGCCTCGGACCTTCCGTCGGTCCGGAGTCTTCCAGTTCATCGACCTCCTTCGGCTGAACCGGTGTCGAGATTACATATTTTTCCGATGCCCAATTTCCGAGGTCGATGATCCGGCAGCGATCGCTG
>JAFASD010000106.1 GCA_019244945.1 Acidobacteriaceae bacterium
TTGGGAATACCGGTAACCACGTCGACATGCATTTTTTCCCGGTAGTGCCGCAACTCGCCTTCCAACGCGTCTACCCGAAGCGAGTAGTTGCGCCCCTTCTCACGTTCCCGCTGTATGGTGCTTCGGAACGAGAAAAACAAAATCAGAAAGATAGAGAGTGCGACGACGCCAGCGCCCACGATGATGTATCCAGGCTCTGACAGGCTGTAAGTTTTTTGCAGTACCTCGTGCAGCTCCGCGGTGTAGATCGCGATGATGATCGCAACCACACCGACAAGCACTCCGACGACAGCAATCAGCCTGTCGATGTTCACTACGATACCGCTGAAGCTTGGCGGGCCCCCGAGGTCTGCCGCCGCTCAGGCACAAGCAAAAGACACCTACTTAATACAAGCGACTGCCCCGCCACTGGTTTGGAACTTGTTGTGCCTCCAGATGTTCACGCAAGGGGGGCCGTTGCTTTCGAACAAATCGAACTGATTGCCCTCGGCAGTGTTGTTGGTAATCGCATTGCCGATAGCACCTTGGGCAGCCAAAATGCCGTAGCTGTTGGTGCTAGAATTGCTCTGGATAGTGTTGCCATTGACCACGTTAGAGTGTCCAGTGAGATCAATGCCAACCATCTCTGAAGCCGGGAAGTTACCTTCAGGCAGTGTCAGCGTAATAGTATTTCCCACGATCACCGTGTCAGAAGCCGTGCTGATCCCATATAGGGTATTTTGCGGGTTGATGGTGTTGTCACGAATGGTGTTGTGGGTCCCGTCAACGCTGATGCCTCCTATAGGGCTGCATTGAGGGCCAGTAGTGATGATATTGTGCGAGAAAAGACCGTTATCAACCGTGCCCCAAATGGCCGGATAACTGGCCCCGCAGCCGCCCGCCGTTATCGTGCTGTTAGTCACCGTGACTCCCTTCGACCCATTCAACTCCACAGCAATTCCATTGCCGAAATTGGCGCTCCCATTAAGGCTTAGATTATTGAGCGTGATGTTCCGCGAAGCACCAATGACCACTCCGGTTGCAAGACCCAGAAAACCACCGCCATCGATGAGGATGTTTGATAGCCCATCGTCTATCACCAGCGCAGGGGAACCCACAGGGGCGAAACTCTGACCGGAAGTGTTTAGATGGACGTTGCTGGCGCTAATCACTATCGGGCCAATATTACAGATCTCGTTATTGATTGCGGCGGACAGCACATAATATCCCGGCTGACTGAGTACTTGCCCGCATTGGTTGACCGGAATTTGGGCAAACGCGGGAGCGGCAAAGGCAACGGCCATTGCAACGACCAGAAGTTCAGCCAGAGTGTTTCGAACCTGTCTTGCGAAAGATTTTAACTTGACGACAGAATTGAAATGCTTGCCCATGGGGAGCCATGATCTCCTTATGCGCGAGTAGGCGCAGTTATCGTCCTAGCGGTAACTGCGCCGCATTTATTTACGGCGGTTAGCTCATTCACTGATTCTATTTCAATAAGGCAGCACGCGCCATTGTCACCGAGCTGCGCAAGCCGCTACGCCACCCTACTGCAAAGCCCGCAATCAGCGCGAAATGGCGGACCAGGAACTCCCTCAGGTTGCGTGCCCTGACCCTTCACTGTCGTGAAATTATTGCTTGACGCTATCATGTTGCTTTGGTAACAAGATTGCTTACTATCATTAGCCCAAGTTGCAGAGCGAACAAATGAGCTTTCAGCTATGAAAACTTTGGCGATTGTTAGCCGCAAAGGCGGAGCCGGGAAAACCACCATTGCGCTACATCTGGCCGTCGCCGCCGAGGCTCTAGGAATAGCGACGGCAGTGTTTGACCTCGACCCACAAGCTAGCGCCTGTCTATGGGCCGACCATCGCAGCCAACAATTCCCGGCAGTTGTGCCAGCCCAAGCGCCGCGTCTTCCAGCCTTGCTCGAACAGGCCCGCGCAAAAGACGCCAACTTCGTTATTATCGATACCGCCCCCCACGCGGACGGCCTCGCATCCGAAGCAGCCAACCATTCTGACGCTATCCTGATTCCTTGCCGCCCATCCGCCCTTGACCTTGATGCTATTGGAGCCTCAATCCGTCTTGCGCGCACCACGGCCAAGCCCGCCTATGTCGTCATCAATGCTGCCCCCGTTCAGGGCATCGAAACTACCGAAACACGAGCCGCGTTAGCCGGGGCGGGAGTAGAAATCGCTCCCACGGTTTTGCATCAGCGCAAAGCCTATTCCGCACGGATGCACGAAGGCCGCACGGCCCAGGAAATCGAGCCACAAGGCAAGGCAGCGATGGAAATCCGCGCGCTTAACTTGTGGCTTTGTAATAAAATAAGCTTGTTATCAAACAAACAAGTTACTAAGCTAGCAAGACAACACGCGCAATAGGTGCCCAGATGTCCACATCCCGCAAACCACTCACATTCGATGTTAACCGCAGCCCCCGGACCACGGCGGAAAGCAAACAAGAGAAAGGACAGCGGCAGCAAGTAGGGGCCCGCGTAACCACTGCCTCCTATCGGCAGCTCAAGGCGCGCGCCGCTTTGCAGGGCGTTACGGTCCAGACCTTAGTCGAACAGGCAATAACCGAATTTCTCACCAATCATCCCGACTAGTCACCGGCGCAGACATAATCGGACGCAACCTCCGATTGGAGCCGAGGTATCAACGGCTAGATTATACCCACCTCCAGACTGGAAAAGTGGTGCAGCGAACGATTAAAAATCCTTCAATGGCCAACTTAAAACACCTAGCCCAACTCGAGAAAATTGCTGAGGGGTGGAAGGTGTGTAACACGTCCAATTCTGAAGTTACGAGCTGGGAGGCGTTGAAGGCATGGAGAAGATGGAAGGCGTTAAAAGCGTGGCGCACGGTTAATTCTGAAGTTTTGAGATGGAAGGCATGGAGAACAGCCAATCCTGAAATAGTGCCTGATTTAAGCGGGGCAAACCTCCGTGGGGCGGACCTCCATAGGATGTATCTAATTGGAGCGAATCTCAACCAAGCGGACCTCAGTAGGACGAACCTCAACCAGGCGAACCTCAGTGGGGCAGACCTCAGTAGGGCAAACCTCATGTGGACGGATCTCAGTGGAGCGAACCTCAATGGGGCGACCCTCAGTGGGGCGATCCTTTTCGAAACTATCTTTGGCAATACAAGCCTAAATGACGTACAAGGGCTAGACGCCTGTGTTCATCAGGGTCCAAGCACTATTGACTATCGAACTATGGCCATATCTGGATCTCTTCCGCTGGTTTTTCTACGTGGTTGCGGCCTTCCCGATGAATTTATTGATTATTTGCCTTCTCTGTTAAGTCAGCCAATCCAGTTCTATTCGTGCTTCATCAGTTACTCTACAAAGGACAAATTATTCGTCGAACGACTGCACGCAGACCTTCAAAACAAAAACGTTCGCTGCTGGTTTGCACCCCATGATCTTCCAATTGGTGCCAAGACTTTAGATGCCATCTATGAGGCCATACGGATCAGGGACAAGGTGTTACTAGTGCTCTCACAAGGGGCCATTGATAGCGACTGGGTTGAGGATGAAGTCAGCAAAGCTTTTGCAGAAGAGAGAACACGCGAGACAACCGTCCTATTCCCCATACGCATTGACGATAGTGTGATGACCACGAACGAAGCTTGGGCGTGCAAGCTCCGCGACATGCGCAATATCGGCGATTTTCTAAAATGGAACGAACCTTCCGAATACAACAAAAGCCTTGAACGCGTGTTACGCGACCTCAAAAATACCGAGTAGTGCAAAGTTTTCTGTAATCACTGGCCGAAGCTGTCAAAGCCGAAACTGCCTGCGGCGCCCGGAAGGGAACACTGGCGCGCGCGCACCCCATCAGCCGCCCCAACCCCTCCCATCCAACCACACCGCCACCCCCGCGAAGACAAAGAGGCTCGCCCCGCTCGCCGGAACCAGAGGCCGAAGACGGCCGGACGCTCGCCTTCGGCTCGCGGGCGAGCAGGCAGTTACAAAAATCCGTCACACTCCGTTAACATTCCCGTGCTAAGCTGGGCGGAAATGATTTATCTATTGCTAAGTTTGGTTGAAGTGGCGTTGATATTGGCGGCGTTTTGGGTTTAAACGCTCGCTGGCGAATCTACCGCGTATCACCCGCCCGAAGTGCGAACCGTAGCTCTACGGGCAAGGAAACCGCCTTCGCGAGGCATTCCTATCCGCGTGAGGCCGATTCGCGAGCGGCCCTGATAATGCCCGCACTCCACGTTTTCAGCGCACTCGTCGCACAGCCAAGGACCGCCGCAGTCCCGGCAGCGAGTCAGTTGCGGAACGTAATCAGAACAGCGGAAGCACTGGCGCGGAGCGATGGTCCATTCCGGATTCACGGGTTTATCTCGAACCAGCGCCACGCGGCTCGCGCGAAGCTGAACAGTCCGGTTGGTTGCTCGTTTTCCTCGCGCCGCAATTCCAGCGTCTCGCGCAGCGCCACCATGCCCCGCGCGCTCGCCTCGTAATTACGGAACACTTCCACCCATTGGAGTTTTGTGGCCATTCAGACTTGTTACTGCATACGCGCCAGCAACCGGTCAATCGTCGCCCGATGAACGCCGAAGATGCGCGCGCATGATGCCGCTATGCGTTGGTATCAAGCCAGCGCAGCACCTCGCGCGCGAAAGTGAAGAGCCCGGCGGGTTGCTCAGCCGACGTTAACGAACGCGCCCGGCAAGCCATCGCATGTTCGACCGCGCTCTCAGCCGAGATAGCATCAGTACACCACGGGCAAACTGGCCTGCTCGCTTCCATCACGCCGCCTCGCGCAACACCGCGTATATCGTTTTGCGCGCCATGCCGACCGCCCGCGCGATGTGCGCAATCTTCCAACCCGCCGCCTTGTGCTCGAGGATGGCGCGGCGCTTGTCATCTGGTATGCGGCTGGCCTTAGTGCCGACCTTGCGCCCGAACCTGACGCCGCGGGTTTTCGCGGCGGCAATGCCCGCCATCTGCCGCTCGCTGCGCACTTCGGTTTCATACTGGGCAACCGAGCTGAGCACGTGAGCCATCAACCGCCCCGCTGGCGTCGAGAGTTCCAAGCCATCGCGCAGCGAGACGAGGTTGACCTTGCGCTCGTTTAAATCGACGAACAGCGCGGTCAATCCTTTCGCCGTGCGGCCGAGACGGTCGAGGCGCCAGACCACCAGCGTTGAAACATTGCCGGCTGCAATCTGCTCTTCGAGCTTGCGGAAGCCGGGCCGTTCCATCGACTTGCCAGTGAATTTGTCGCAATACCAAACCACCGGCTCAGTCTGGCCGGCTGCCCACTTCCGCAGGTCCGCCTCTTGGCTGGCGATGTCCTGAGTCTTGCTGGAAACGCGCAGGTAAACCGCAATGTGCCGAGTGCTCATGTTCCCGTTAGAGTACACTCTACCGGTAACGTTGACAAGGTGGCGTATGGGCGAAAAACCTAAGCGTTTGCGAGGCGAAA
>JAFASD010000306.1 GCA_019244945.1 Acidobacteriaceae bacterium
CGGTGCAGCAAGTACAGATAGCGCGAGCAACGTCTTAGCGACTGGAGACACAAATTAGCCAGCGGGTAAACGATACCCGCTCACATTGAGCGCTGACGACTCGTTCTGAGACTCACTGGAAGTGTTGTCGAGATTGGCTCGGCATGCTATACGACCATTTGCGGCGGACCGTGGGAGACATACCTGCATCCGCCGCGCACACATCACTGCGTTTGTGAGCCTCCCACGACGGCGTTGGCGTGGGCGTAAGCCAATCCGGCTAACTGCGGTCACTCCAGTTCCGGTCCGGTGGTCGTAATTCTCACCGGCATCACATGCGTTGCAACGATTCGCTGTCCCAAAAACGAAATCTCGACAATTTCGCCTCGCTGCGTTGCTTCGCGCTGGTACTGATCGAAAACAAAGTTGCCGAGCGAGTAGAAGATCAACCCTCCCCGGTATTCCTCCTCGGGCTGTATGACATGCGGATGATGCCCGATCACCAGCGTTGCTCCGGCATCTATGGCAGCGTGGGCGAACGCGATTTGTGCTTTCGTCGGCTTCGGCATGTATTCCACGCCATTGTGCATGGAAACGATCATCACATCGGCGCGCTTTCGGAGATCAGTCAAGTCGCGGCAGAGAGCGGCCATGTCGGTCACGGCAATTCGTCGATCAATGTCGCGCCAATTGCCATTTTGCTGATCGAACGTATAGCCGAGAAAGCCGAAGCGGATTCCTTTCCTTACCAGAACTACACCGCGATGTGCCTGTTCTTCAGAATCTCCGCTGCCGAGCGGCGCAATTCCATGGGAACGCAGCCATTCGATCGTAAATTCGACACCGTGAGGTCCGCAATCGCGCGAGTGGTTGTTGGCTGTAGAAGCAATCGAGACTCCGGCCAGATTCAGCCCGGCAATGGTCTCCGGCGGCGCGTGGAAAATCAATCCGCTTTCGTAATAGGGACCTCGATCCGAAAACGGCGATTCCAGATTCACGAACGTTATATCCGCGGCTGCCATGAGAGGCGCAATCTTGCGAAACGGCAACGCCGGATCATGAGCAGCCAGAAGTTGGCGGCGCACGGAACGCGCGAACATCACATCGCCCGTAAACAACAGGCGGTTGAACGCCGGCTGGCCAAGCTCTTTCTGTTTCCGCGTGGCCTGCGGAACTCGGGCACACGAGACTAGGCAAAGGAGCGAGACGACGCAGAACGCAAAACGCACTACAACCTGGCGGCAGCGGCTGTATCCAGGAACCAAGCGGCTACGGCCGATCCGCGCGTCGCGATCTGGCACGGGAACTGAAGCGGATCTTCGGCGCCTTTGAGAACGTTGTACAGCGCGTCGGCCTTATCGGCGCCGGCGACCTGCAGAACCGTGTGTTTTGCGGCAAGCAAAACGCCCGGCAGGAGCGTTACTCGATGGCTCTTCAGCTTTTCCACCCAGACCGCAGCGGCTATGCCGGTTCGATTTTCGATCAGCGGCTCACCGGGAAAAAGACTCGCCGTGTGAGCGTCAGGCCCCATACCCCGATGTATCACATCGAAGGACGGAAGTTCATGATCCTTGAGATCGAAGAACTGCTGAATTTCATCGATGTACCGAATCGCGGCCTCTTCCGGCACCAGCTCGCCGTGAATGCGATGGATGTTGTGCTTGGAGATGTTCGCAGGAAGCATCAGCGTTTCGTTGGCGAGCTTGAAATTGCTCTGATCGTCCCCGGGCGGCACGCAACGCTCGTCCACCCAGAAAAAGTGGACGTTCGACCAGTCAAAACCGGATTTCGTCAGATTGGAAAAGAGCAGGCTGGGAGTCTTACCGCCGGAAATGGCAACGGTGGCGCGGGGCTGAGATTTCAAGACTCCGGCAAGGGATTCGAGAATGAATTCCGCGCAAGCTGCCGCGGATTCTTCTGCATTGATGCTGATTCGCAACTGCGGCTGCTGAGTATCACCGCCCATCCAGAAGCTCCTCGGCGCGAGCAAACGCCGCGTTGAAAGCCGGATCCGGACCAAGCACCGATAATTCCTCGTTCATGAGCGTGTACAGAGTGGAATCATTGAAGTTGTACTTGCGTTCCCGCCCCTTCGTGCTTCGCAAACTCATACAATCGCAGCTCGTTCGTTCAAACTCGATCGTTTCTGAAGGCGAACGCAACGTGATTCCATGAAGTCCCGGGCCGTAGCCTTCGACTTTCTTGAATGCAACTTTAGCTCCGTAGGGCGCTGACAGCCAGCCAGCGATATAGAACACGGAAGGACAGGGCTTCTCATCGGTGTACGAGACTTCGATACTGCCGAACTTGGAAAAGCTGCTGTCTGTACTGGGATTGTCGAAGATTTGAGCGATCGGCTGGCGCCAGCGGGTCAGCCGGGTCCATTCGAGATCCGCAACCAGGCGTCTTTCGGCCCGCCACTTTGCCAGAAGTTCGATGGCCTGAGTTGCGTCCTCACCTTTAGTGTCGATGATGATCTTCGTCGCCAGGTTCATGACAGCCAGAAGGCCGGCTTTCTGGTCCGCTGTCGCCGAGGGACTGAGCGCGGCCTTGTGACGGCACCAGAGAACGACCGGCAAATCGGCAGCCGTCAGTCCGATCAAAATGGGACCAATGTTTGGCCAGTTTTCGGGACGAGACGTGATCTCGATCTGCTCACAACAAATCTGCTGCGCTTTTCCGAACGGTTTCCAGCATTGGGCCAAAATGCGAGCTTCGACGCCTCTCTCCGCTTGTTGTGAAACGGCCAGCACGATACCCCTGCTGGGGTGCTCGCGCATCAGTTCGGAAATGGTTTGCGAAGCCGAAAAGCCGCTATCCTCTTCGTCGGTCGCGGCGATCAGCGTCATCGCGCAGGCCCGCAGAACCGTCGGCCTGCCCTGATGCTTTTCTTCCTGCCCGAGCGAGGTCCAAAGCTTTCCCAGACCTTTTAGTATTTGCTCCGGTTGTGCCGGAAAAATAACAGCGCTGCTCATATCGGTTTATGGCACTCTCCAGACGTGACCCTGCCGGGCCAGCATCTCATCGGAAGCTTTGGGCCCCCAGGTTCCCGACGGATAGTTCGGGAAGTCGAACTTAGTGCTACCCCACACATCGAGAATCGGCTGCACAATTTGCCAGCTCGCATCCACCATGTCCTGCCGCGTGTAGAGCGTCGCGTCACCCGCCATCGCATCCATGAGCAGCGTCTCGTATGCCGTGGGCGAGCGCTCGCCGAAGCTGGATCCATAATTGAAATCCATCGAGACCGGCCGCAGACGCATCCCGCTGCCCGGACTTTTCGATAGGAAACGCAAGGAGATCCCTTCTTCCGGCTGAATGCGGAGCACCAGCACGTTCGGCCGGGCCTCGCGTAGCCCCGTTTTCGTCTCCTGCTTGAACAGGCCGAGCGGCGGCGCGCCAAACTGAATCGCAATATCGGTCACGCGTTTCGGCATACGCTTCCCTGTGCGGATATAAAACGGAATGTCGGCCCAGCGCCAATTATCGATGAAAAACGTGACCGCGGCGTAAGTATCGGTTTGGGCCTCGGGATCGACGCTCGGCTCCTGGCGGAAGCCCAGCAAATCCTGACCGCCCACTTTTGCCGGACCATATTGCCCCGCGACTGCATATTTAGGCACTTCGTCGTGTTTCATGACACGCACGGCGCGCAGCAGTTTCGCCCGCTCATCACGAACGTTCGCCGCATCGAACACCGTTGGCGGTTCCATGGCCACCGTCGCCATCACCTGGCTTAGGTGATTCTGGATCATGTCGCGAAGCGCGCCGGCTTCCTGGTAGTAGCCGCCGCGGCCCTCGACCCCAATCGATTCGGCTGCCGTGATCTGAACGTGGTCGATATACCGGCGGTTCCACAGCGGTTCGAAGATTCCATTGCCAAAACGAAAAGCGAGAATATTCTGAACGGTTTCCTTGCCGAGATAATGGTCGATCCGATAGATCTCAGATTCATCGAAAACTTTGTGAATCTCTTCGTTCAGTTTGCGGGCGCTCGCCAAATCGTGCCCGAAGGGTTTTTCGATAATGACGCGCCGCCATCCATTTCCGTGCGTGAGATCGTGCTCTCCAAGCTCCTGGATAGCTTCTGCATAGTGGCTGGGCTGCGTCGACAAATAGAAAAGAACGTTACCCGCGGTTTCGTGTGTTTTCTCGATCTCTTCGAGCTTCTGGTGAATGTCGTCGTAAGAAGCGGGATTATTTAAGTCGCCCGCGACGTAATAGAGCGATTGCGCGAAAGATCTCCAGACGTCTTCATCGAAGGGCGCGTCCTCCAGGAATTTCGCGACGGACTCTTTCATTTTTTCCCGGAACTGTTCATCGGACATCGGCGTTCGCGAGCTGCCTACGACCGCAAAGTTGGGCGATATCCGGCGCTCATAGAACAAACGATAAAGCGAGGGCAACAGCTTGCGTTTCGACAGATCGCCGCTTGCTCCAAAGATGACGACTGCGCAGGGAGGCACGTGGCGATCGAAACGCAGATAATCCTGCAGCGGGTTGATTTCCGGTAATGGCTGGACGGCGGCGCTCATGATGTCATTTGACGACAAGCCGAGTCATGATGTATCAGCCGAAATGGTATCAAGAAGTATCCAATGGCCGAGTCGAAGAAACAGGTAGCGGCTCTATTGAGCGATCTGATGTTCCTAGCCAAAATTCAGGAAGCCGCTAAGCGCGTTGCTGTTGACGTCGTTTTCATGAATTCGGAGGAGGAGGCCATTCGGCAGGCGAAGGAAAACCCCTCCCTCATGATTCTGGATCTGAACAATGCAAAGCTCGACGCACTCAGTGTCATCGAAAAGCTGAAAAGCGATCCCGAGACCAGCAAAACCCGCCTGTTAGGCTTCGTTTCCCACGTTCAGACTGAACTGAAGCGCGCGGCTGAGGAAAAGGGCTGTGATTCGGTGATCGCGCGCTCGGCTTTTTCGCGAAATCTGGCGGCCATTTTGAGAGATTATGCGGGCACGGACGACCAAAGAGAAGAACGCCTTGGTGTATTATAGAGCTTTACGACATGAAGGAACTGCTGCAGGAGCTATCTCCAGGGGATCGCGATTGGCTCCTAGCCACGAGCCTCGACCCAAAACGTATTCCGTCTCACATTGCCATCATTATGGACGGGAATGGCCGTTGGGCCAGACAGCGGAATTTCCCACGGATCATGGGCCACAAGGCGGGCGTCGATCCGGTCAGAGCTGTGGTGGAAACTTGCGCACGGTTGCGGGTTGAGGTTTTAACGCTCTACGCGTTCTCGGCTGAAAATTGGAAGCGTCCGCGCCACGAAATAGAGGGCTTGTGGCGGTTGCTGCGGTTCTATCTGAAAAGAGAACTTCCGAACCTGATGCGGCACGAGATTCAGTTGGTGGCGATAGGCAGATTGGAATCTTTGCCAAGCCCCGTGCAAGAAGAACTGCAAGCAGCCATGGACGAGACCGCCCACAATCGCGGCATGAGGCTGAACCTCGCAATCAACTATGGCGGACGCACGGAGTTGGTCGACGCGGTCAATTCCATACTCGATAATGCCCGGCTGGAAGGGAACCTTCACTCGCTCGAAATCTCGGAAGAAGCCATAGGAACGCATCTTTACACGGCGGGTCTGAAAGATCCGGACTTGCTGATACGGACCTCGGGCGAAATGCGGCTCAGCAACTTCCTACTGTGGCAAATAGCCTATGCGGAATTGTATGTTACAGAAACGCTGTGGCCGGACTTCACGCGTACGGAATTACTGCAAGCCATCCTCGATTATCAAAACCGCGAGCGCCGTTTTGGCGGTCTGACGCGTAGCGCGCCGTCCGCGATGGATCTCTCTTCGTTACTACTCGAAGAAGAGGTTCTGGAACTACCTCTCGCCTGAATAGAACAAATTCCTGTTTGACTGACGTGGCTGGGTTAGTCAATCTATCGTGAGGCGTCTGGTTACTGCGCTCGGTCTGATTGCAGTCGCAATATATCTGATCTTTTGGGCGCCTCACCCGGTGTTTATGGGCAGTGCTCTTTGCATGAGCCTGCTGTGTTACTGGGAGTACTCCGGCCTCGTCAAGCAGCACAACATTCTGCAACCAGGAATTTGGGGCGTTCTCATCGGCCTGGTGATCCTGTTTCGGCCGGATCAGACACTCTTGGGCGCAATCATTTTGGTGATCGCGGCATTCGCAGCGGCGCTGCGTTTTTCGAACTTGCGTAATATTCTGCCTCAAGTCGCTTGCGCGCTTTTGGGTGCGTTCTACACCTTTGCGCCCTGGCGCTTTTCAGCGGATCTGCGGCAGCAGAGCGTTCACCTGCTCTTCTTCGCGCTAGCGCTGAATTGGGCGGGAGACACGGTCGCCTACTACATAGGTCGCGCATTTGGCCGGCACAAACTCGCGCCTGCCGTGAGTCCGAATAAGAGCTGGGAAGGCGCGCTTGCGTCAGTCGCCGGATCGCTTGTATTTGGGCTTCTCTACCTCGGCTATTTCCTGCCGAGTGTGCCGTGGTGGGAGACGGCCTCCATGGCTCTTGCGGGCAACATCGCCGGCCAATTGGGAGATCTAGCGGAATCCGCTCTGAAGCGAGGCGCGGGCGTAAAGGACAGCGGAAACATGTTGCCGGGTCATGGAGGCATGCTAGACCGAGTAGATAGCAGCTTGTTCGCGCTGCCTGTAGTGTATGGGCTATATCTGGTGAGTAAGTGACCGAACCCCTGGAATTAAGTCCACAAGAAGTACAGTCCCGGCTGGCGGAACGAAGCGGCGCGATTTTGATTGACGTTCGGGAGCCGGAAGAGTTTGCGGTGGCGCGAATCGACGGGGCGCAACTCATTCCGATGCAGTCCGTCCCGGCGGAGCTTCAGCGCATAGAAGGGATGGCGGACGACGCCGATCTGATGGTGATGTGCCATCATGGCGTGCGAAGCCTGCAAGTTGTCTCGTGGCTGCGAGAGCATGGCGTCGAGAACTGCTTCAGCGTAGCGGGAGGAATCGATCGCTGGAGCCGCGAAATTGACGCGAGCGTTCCGAGATATTGAGCCGGAGCGGCTGCGTGGAGTTGCGCGCGAACCGTCGCTTTGAATTTAACGCCAACGGTGACGCGTGTTCACCAAAGGCGGCGCACGCCGTAACTATCAAATAGAGTTTCATTGCTCACGATGGGCACATTTTCCGCTTGAGCCTGGGCTATGAGCATGCGATCGAAAGGATCTTTGTGAGGTCCAGGCAGTAAGCCGGCGCGAACCGCATGATCTGCCGAGATTGCCAGTATCTGAAACCCTTCGCGATCGAGATGACCAGCAAAATCGGTCAAAAAATTGGCGGCAGTTGGCAGTTTACCGAGCCTCACCTTAGTTGCAATCTCCCAAAGAGATGCGGCGCTCACTAACATAACATTCGCCGTCTGCGCGATAATCCTGCGGGCGGGTTTCGTCAATGCGGGATCGTCCGAGAGCCACCACAGCAATGCATGCGTGTCAAGCAGCGCGTCCACCGGTTTCTATTCCCAACCGGATAATTCATCATGCGGTAAAGGTTCGAAGAACTCTGACCCGACCAGTAGTTTACCCTTCAATGAGCCTGGCTGCCGCTTGCCCTCGCGGTTCGCAAACGGGACAAGCCGGGCTACAGGTTTTGAACCACGCGAGATGATCACTTCTTCGCCAGCAGAAACTTTCCGGAGCAATCGCGACAGATGCGTCTTGGCCTCATGGATCGTTACCGTGCTGGTCCTCATTGTTAGCTAACCAGTTTAGCTAATCCACGTACGACCCGCTAACTACCGATTTCGGACAGAGCGAGCTCGTTCCATCCATTCCCCGGCGCGCTCGGTGATGAGGCTGTATTGCTTTTCGCGAATTAGGGTCGGATCCACCAACTCGCTTCCCACGCCCACCGCCCACGAACCGGCAGAGAAGAAATCTGTGACCGTTTGGAGATTGACGCCACCCGTCGGAATCATCTCGATTT
>JAFASD010000432.1 GCA_019244945.1 Acidobacteriaceae bacterium
TTCAGAAAAGCGATGAAATCATTTACGGGCTGAGAGTCTAAATCAAGATCGCCTCCGCGTTTGCCTGGCTCGATAAAGCGCGCGGGAGTTCGGGTCTCCTTCACATCAGGCATGAAGTTGAGGAAGATGAAGTTCATGTGTTGGATCTCGTCGGCTCCGTCCCGAACGAATTGTTCCGCGATCATACCGGCGGGGACATGGCCGCTCACGCGGAGTCCGCGCTTGTGTGCCTCCGCGGCGATGATGGGCACAAGCTCCGGTTTCACCGAGCTATAGATTTTGATCTGCACGTAACCAAGGTCTGCATAGTGATCGACGCGCGCTAATGCTTCTTCAGGAGTCGCGGCGAGGACTTTGATGGGTCCTTCGAAGGGACCTGGGCCGTCGATGAATCCGGCAGGAATGACGCGTGGGCCGATTTGGGCGCCACCGTCGATTTCGCGGCGCAGCTTGGTCAGTGCGTCGATGGGATTGCCGAGGTCGCGAATGGTGGTGATGCCTGTCGCCACATCGAGAAAGGCGGTTTCCGCCCCGATGTGCTGATGCATGTCCCATAAGCCGGGCAAGAGCGTCTTGCCTTTACCGTCGATGATCTGAGCGCCAGGAGAAATCGTTTGTCCGGTCTCCGCCTCAACTCTGACGATGCGTTCGCCGCGGACTGTGACGCGCTGGTGCGGCAGCAACCGTGTATTTTCCGAATCGAACAACTGAACGTCAGCGATGACGATCTCACCCGCAGGTTTGTGGGTTAACGATTGCGCTAGCTTGGCTGCCCTGGCGACTTCCAGCGGGCGTTGAGCTTCGCGTAGGGTCGGAACAATTGATTCGAATCCCTGCCGGACCTCACCGCCCCAGTCTCCGACGCTTGCCAAAAACCGGCGATCCTCGTCGAGCCAGATATAGCCCGGGGTGTAGCCGAGCCCCTCAATGGCGAATAGCGTTGCGGACCTCTTCCGTCCATCGCTCTCGACAGCAATGGTTTCCAACTGGCGAATGGTCGCTTCCCCGCTGGGCAGTACCGGGACGGTCCCACTCTTTGCCTTCAGCAACGCGCGCGCAAGAATTGCTTGCGATTCGGGGCCGCCGTTCAAATCTATAAAGAATTTGCCCTGTGCGTGCGCCTGCTTGTCGTCTTCAGACTGATTTTTCCAAACGGCTTCGCCCGAGATCAGAGAGAACTTCTCTGCGACAGGCGTTTTCATGTAATCAACGCCGTTGGATTCTTCAGAAAGGATCAGGCCGTTTGCATCCAGGCGATAACTTGTGTAGATTTTCGGTCCGCGGCCGCGATCGTTGAATTGGAAGAATTCATGAATCGTGCTATCGGCAGATGTCCATACCGCGTCTTGCCCGGTGGGACGCTTGTCAAGAAGGAGCATCCGTATGTCGGCATTCTTTGGAATATCGGCCGGCAATTCCGGCAAAGGGGACTGCTGCTGTTGCGCGACTAAGATGGCGGCGAATGCAAGCGCCGAACAAACGGAAACGGACCTAAATTTTCGACTTTGCCTGGAGAGGCCGGTAAAAGGCGTGCGGTTCGCGGTCTTGGGATGTATGGGTTGTCCTGAGCGCATCGGCTGAAGTAACATCGAAGGGAATCCGATCTTCTCTCGGTCGAGTCTATCAATTATCAGCGGTCCGCCGGCAAATCTACTTCTGAAGACTGCGCAATTTTTCTGCATTGCGGATGGGTTTTTCCGGGTATTTGTTAAATCCCGGGTCTTTCAGGAGCGCGAGTTGATAGTATTTCGCGGCTTCAGTCTTATTGTTCAGGCGAACGTAGTAATCCCCGAGGGCTTCAAAAGGGCTCGAGGCGTCGCTTCTACAGTAGATCGCGAATTCCAAATACTTTTTGGCGCGGTCCATTTCTCCTAACCCGATCGCCTGCTGGGCGGCATCTACGAGCCCTCCGAGCTTGATGACCTTTAGGGAAATGGCAGTATCATAATCCGCGGCTGCAGCTTGTCTCTCGCCTCGTTCCCGGTGAACATCGGCGCGCACGGAATAGAATTCCTTTTGGCCGAGAACGATTCCACCTTCTGCCAACTCGAGGGCCTTGCCCTTGTCCCCGCCCAGAAGAGGTGGGGTGTTGAGATACGAGTAGATCAAGTAGTATCGAGCGGAAACGTTTTTGGGGTCTAGCGCAAACGTTCGGGCGTAGGCCTCGCGAGTGCGCCTCTGCCAAATCCAGCGATCGAATACGTTGGTAGCGCGGCGTAAATGGGCGAAGTTCACCATGGCTTGTTGAAACGTGTTTAGTGGGTTATTCGGGCCCCTGGCTAAGGCGTGGGCAATCGCGGCATCTGCTTGCTCTAAGTCCCCATGCTGCCATTCCAACTGAGCCAGGAGATTGAACTCACCGATTGAAGCGCTGCGAGCGGCGGCTCGTGTCTCAAGACTCTTACGGACCTCTGTGCCTTCCCCGCGCGCGAGGAGACCAGCATAGATCTGGAGGTTTGGCCACATGCGAATAAGGGTGGCCAAGTCAATACCTTTCGGCTGATCGACATATGTCACGCCGGGTACGGACTGCGGAAATGCAAGAGGAACGGCCAGACTGCAGGAGACCGCGATGCGCTGGACTAGATTCAGGGAAATCAAATGTCCACCTCCAACCCGGGTAGAGGGGTTGGGTATGATGATTTGAAATTTCGACGGAATCAGAACTTCACGAAACGCGCGTTGTAGGGGCCTTCGAACGGTCGAGAGCTCTGACTGAAGATCGGGGCTGGTCCGGGCTTTTGCCGCAGCTTCCTTCGGATGGATTGCGCGAACCGCCGCATCCACTCGAATACCAGGTTAAATAAGAACCGCAGTCCGCGAAGCAGGTATCTTCCTCCGCGGAGCATGCCGAGGCCCGCGACGATAAAGAGGCTGGCAAACAGGATTATAAACAGGCCTTGATCGGACGCTGGAAAGTGTGCGAGAAAGTCGCCTACGGGCCCATCTATTTGGATGAATCCGAGCGTCACTAACCTTTCCCACAGCTCCGGTAGGAGAACCCGGATCACACCCAATAAACCGAAGACCCCGCCGCCGAGCAGGATGCTTCCCGCCGCCGCATAGTACGCGATCAGCACGCCGGTCAACGCGAACAGAAGTCCCAGGAGCACTCCGACACCGCCGAATCCCAAAGGAATCCCGAACAGCGCGATAAATATCCCGCCCAAGATATATAGGGGCAGTTTGCGTTTCGAACCGGAGCGAACCATAGCCCCCGGCAAGCGGTCCGAGACTACTTCGGCAGGCTCGCCCAAATTCCGCAAGACACTGAGAATTTTGGCTACATCATCTTGGTCCTGAGCTTTTTGGT
The DNA here is from genome assembly GCA_019244945.1 of Acidobacteriaceae bacterium. Classification (GTDB taxonomy): domain Bacteria; phylum Acidobacteriota; class Terriglobia; order Bryobacterales; family Bryobacteraceae; genus Bog-105. The sequence continues at coordinate 3,314 of JAFASD010000432.1, forward strand.
AGGCCTCATAGATATGGGAATGGAGCTCTTTGACGAACTCCTCCTGCTCGTTGGCAGGTAAGAGCCGGAGCTTCGATCTCACACGCTCCAAATAGTCGGTGATAATTTTGGACACTGTTGGCGAGTAGTTGTTCATATGGTCTTATCCTCTCGAGACAACGAGTTTCTTCCTGGCGTGTTCTGATTTCTCGGGAACATTCCACTTCTTCTGAACCAGCGAAACCAGTAGATCCAACTCTTGGATCAGCTCATCGAAAAGTCGCCGGCCTGACGATGTCAGTCCGTAATACTTGCGTGGCGGACCCTGATCTGATTCCACCCATTCCGAGCGCACCAACCCGTCACGACTCAAGCGGGCGAGTATTGGGTAGACGGTGCCCTCTTTGAGTGAGATGGAGCCGCTTTCAGTCAGAACCCGTACTAACGAATAGCCGTAATGCTGCTCGTGGTAGAGAACGCCCATGACAGCCAATTCGAGAATGCCCTTACGTAGCTGGATGATTCGCCTGTCCCGGCTCTCGTCTGAGTACTCCACCATGCACAGTATACGACAATGCTAGGTAGCCAGTTCCAGTAATTTTATGGTGTCGCTAATTTTGTGGGAGCAGTTCAGGTCGGGTGTTTACGATTTTCCATGGCCGAGGAGTCGCTGAAAGAACTGCTTCCAACGCCATTGCTTCTCCTGGCACTCGGGTGCGGGCGCAAAGCCCAATTCGTGATCGTCACGTTGTACAGAGAGTGATTGCAACTCGGCACCCTGAGCCTTGACATTCACGGTTACGAAGCTGTTGCAGCCATCCACGTTCGCGATCTTCCAAGGGGACGAAACCTTCTTAGGAGGTCCCCAATCTTCGAGAAAGCGCTGATAGTCGTAATTCGGGCAGGGATGCTGCGCGGTGCAGCCCCAATCGTGGTAGGCCTCCTGATACTGCGCGGAATTCACTTCGCCTAGAAAGTGGTTCACGATGCGTTTTTCAGGATAGTTGTGGAAGAGGAGATAGCCTGCCCATATCAAGATCAAAACCGCGACGACGGAGAGGACAACGATTTTTATTGCGCGGTTGCGCTTTTCATCTCCCGCGCCATACTGCTGCAGATAAGCACCCATTACTTTGGAGGATACGCTTTATCGTAGGCTGCCGTGGCTTCAGCGGTAATGTCGAGAGCCGGTCTGTAGTATACGGTATTGGTCACATCGATGACAACGTCGAGGCCACGCTGTTCCGCGATTTTCCGGACGACATCCGACATCTGGCGGCCGGCGCGCCCAAGAATGTCCTGGCGTTCGGCATTCACATCGCTTTGTAAGTCCTCGCTCAAGCGCTGCAGCTGTTTCTGCTTCTGTGTTCCGTCGGCTCTTAACTGGGCCTCGCGGTCGGGAGCGATATTGGTCGTATTTAGTTGCTGCTGGATAGATTGCAGCTCTCGCTGGAGGTTCTCTAGGGCCTGCTGCCTGGGCCTGAATTTCGCTTCAAGCGTGGCCTGGTCCTTCTTAATTTCCTGAGTGTCCACGACAGCCTTTTGGGCATTGATGATTGCTACTTTGGCGGGAGTCGGGGCTTGCGCCCGAGCGGCGGTCACAGAAAGCGCACCAACAACCAGAGAGAGCAAAACGCTCCGGGTTTTTAAACACATTAGTTTTTCTGGGCTCCTACGATGAAATCAACCTGGTGCGCGGAAAGCCTGCACACTCTAGTCAGGAGATGACGCTATCAGGCTAACACGTGGGCGATGAGCTGAGAGGACCGCGTCCAGAACCGATGAAACTGCTACGAACCCGCCCATCTTGCCTGTATGGATGAGCGAAATCTTTTCGTCGCCCGCGCTACGACTTTTTTCACCATCTTCAGCTCCAACTGTTGTACTTAATTTAACGGCGCTGGGCGAGTGCGTCGCTCGCTGCGCCATTTCGCCGTGTAGGGAAGCAGGCACAAATACAGACCAGTGAACAAGAGCAAGGCGAGCGGGAGCAGCGCCATAAGGCCCGTCCAGACGCTATATTTCTTCAGTCCTACGGCGACTCCGTTGACGATGACGGCCAGTGTGAAGGCAATGGACAGCCAGAAGTGGGTTTGCCGAACCAATTTGTTCCAGTTCAATGGGACCTCCTCATTCACGACCTGTGAGCCGCCTTAGGCGGCCCGTTCGGTATTTCCACCTCGAACTGCTTGGCGTACTCGGCGTTCAGCCGTTGCCAGCCGAACTTCAGGGCCTCGGCGCCAGCGATGCGGTCGATCGGGTTTCCGCTGAGAAGGCGATCGAGAACATCGAAAGCAATGTGCCAGCCCGCGGCACCCCACGACATGAAACGGCGATCGATGTTGTGCCACAGCGTGAGGCGCGTGCCGCCATCAAAGGCTTCGAGCTCCCACCGGATATCGTCAAACTCGAGCACTTTGGGAGCGTCGGCTCGCGTCACGATCGTTTCCTGAGGCTTTGGCGCTCGCACCCAGGTGAGCTTCACCGTGTTTCCAGCCTTGCCTAGGTTCCCATCGGCCTCGAAAGGAGCCCACTCGCGCAGATGCGCCGGTTCGGTCAGTGCCAGCCAGACCTTTTCCGGCGAGTGGCGCAGTTCTCGGACGAGAATGAGCGCCCAGGTGTTCTCGCCATCTTTTCGCACCTGCGCCCCGCCGGCCGGTCCCGGCGTGTATGAATTGCGTTCCGTCATCTCTCTTCGCTTTAGGAGCGCGCCAGCTGGGTGAGCTGAATCAGGTTGCCACAGCTGTCGTCCA
>JAFASD010000191.1 GCA_019244945.1 Acidobacteriaceae bacterium
CAAATGGAGCGTACTTCATCGCATGTTTTTCTGCAAACTACGTGAGCCGCCAAAAATCGTACGCCTATGAGGAGCTGTTTGAGGCAATCGAGCAAATACGTCAACGAGCTTGGGGAAGCCGGTGGTTCTTGCCGATTCTCTTGGATCATTGCGAGGTTCCCGACATTTGGATCGGCGCGAATTTGCGGCTGAAGGACCTCCAATGGGTTGATTTCAACAGTGTGGGATGGGAACGTGGTGTTTTCGATATTGTTGAAGCGGTCAGGCGAGGTAGCAAGCCAGGCGCAAAATTAAGGCAGCAAGGCGGACTTGGCCAAGAGGGCGTCACCTTAAAAGAGGAATTGTTTCTTCTTTGCGCGCCCTCAGAAAACACTGGTCCTTATCCCTTCGGGGACTACGGCTTATCGGGCGCCGTTCTCGCTGAACTCGTACTTGCCCAGAGGGTGCGGCTGGAATCAACAAATACGGCTAAATTCGCCGCGACCGTTATTAGCTCCGCACCTATGGACGATTACATCCTCGACACTGCTTTGAGGAAACTTCGGCGGTTGTCAGCGGGGAAAGGAGAAGTGGATCTCGGGGGGCAGTTCGTTTTCCGACATGTGATTCAAGACGGCAATGACCATCAACGGTCGGTCAGCGTCGAGTATATTTCTTCTCTTTCAGAGAGAGGCGTCCTTCAGATGGTCCGAAAGAAGTCGTGGTTCAGGACTGAGATTACTTATGTTGTTGTTGCTCTTAGAAAACAAGAGGACCTGAAGCAAGAGTTCGTTCGTCGGACCAACGCCGGTATTGTCCTATCAGATCGAAATGCGGTTGTCGGTGTGCTTGGAGACGCCCGCGAGAGAGGGGCCATCTCGCCTGAGGTGTGGAGTAAAGCGGCCGCGCTTGCAAAGACCAACAGATTGGCGTCTCTAATCAGGGAACTGGTAGACCACGCGCTTGAACACGACGACTGGGGCGACACGTCCTGGGCCGGGGCATCCTGAGTAGGAGTAGAAATACGCCTGGAGTGTGGGTATGGTGCAGGTGTGATCAAGTCCCCCTCTCCGCACTATCCGCAAAACAACGAACTTCCTCCTCCTTTCAATTCGGTTTTCCGACTGCCGTGCGGTGCAGATCATGAAATAACATCGGGAACACCGGCGCGCTGGCACCGCCGAGTCCCAGCTGTCCCGTAATCCTTGTCCATGGACATCGCGGCCAAGATTAAGCGAGTCCGATGTGCGAGGATCTGATGCTCCGGTCTGCGGCTATCTCAAGTTTTTAGTGATTAGCCGTTCTACTATGACGACCTCCCGCCAAATACCATCGAGGCGGCCGTGCTTTTCATAGATTCCTACTTCTCGAAATCGAAGGGAGCGGATGAGAGCCAGGCTAGGCTGATTTTCGGGGAAAATCCGCGAGACCAGTTTCCAGAATCCGAGTGCTTCGGCCTCTTGCAGCAGCTCAGTTAGTACGAGCCGTCCGATACCGTGGTGGCGGAATCGGCGATCGACATACACAGAGACCTCGGCGATACCGGCGTAACATTCTCGCGGGCGATACTCGGACGTCGCAGCAAAAGCGATGACTTCCCGCTCTTGTTCAGCAACGACGATCGGATGACGTCCATCGAACCAATGGGCGACGTCTTTGTCGGATCTGAGGCGAGTTTCGAAGGTCGCCAGGCGATCTTCGATTCCCTGGTTGTAAACGGCTGCTATCGCTGCTGCATCATCTGGGTGAGCGCGGCGGACGATCATGGAAAGCTCAGTCTCCCATGAAGTGGCCGCAGGAGCTGGCGAAGACTACTGGGGAAGAGTAAAGGGCACTTCTATGGTGGTTGTGACGGGGACTGGATTGCCGTTTAGCAAGGTCGGACGGAAGACCCATTGCAGCAGCGCGTCTTTTGCGGCGTTGACAAGTAGCGGGTGTCCCCGCATTAGCAGCAAAGATTGGACTTTGCCATCGGCGCCGATGTCGACCCTGAATTCAACTATGCCCGTAACCCTGGCTTGCAGAGCGAGCGGAGGATACACCGGCTGCACTTTCGTGATCAAATTTGCATTGGCAACATCTGGCGCTATGCGAATCGGGTGGGCGGCTTTCCCGGTGATGTGATCCCTCATATTCTGACGGCGAACGGGTTCGGCATTTGCGGAATCCAGTGCTTCCTTCCACTTCGGATTGCCTG
>JAFASD010000213.1 GCA_019244945.1 Acidobacteriaceae bacterium
ATCGTTGGTTGCCAAATCGAACTGGAACGGAATCCAGACGTCCGGGGACGGATCGAAGTTAAAACTGGGTCCAACAATACCAATCACCACGAATGGCTCGCCTCCCAGCTGGATCGTCTTGCCGATGATGTTGGGATCGGCGCCATAGCGCCGCCTCCCAAGCCCGTCGCTGAGCACCACGACGCGTGGCCCGTGCGGGCTATCTTCCTCGACCGTAAACGTTCTTCCGCGCTCAATGGGAGCACCGAAGAGGCGGAAATAATCCGCGGTGACGTGAATGCCTTTGATTTGCTCGGGATATGAGCCTCCCGTGAGGTTTAGTCCCGGACCACCAAATTCATAGGCGGAGACGTCCTGGAAAACGCTGGTTGTCTCGCGCCACATCGCGAATTTCGGAACCGATGCGCCTGGGCCAGAACCTTCGGGCGAGGTGAGCAGGAACAGGACGATGCGGTCGGGATCCGGATAAGTCAGCGGCTTCAGCAACACCGTGTTGACCACCGAAAAAATCGCGGTATTTGCGCCAATACCCAATGCGAGCGCGGCGATAGCCGCCAATGTGAAGGCCGGACTTTGCCGGAACATCCGCAACGAATGCGTCACATCTTTCAGGAAAGTTTCCATTGTTAGTTGTAGACGGACGACAGGCGCGGAAGTTCCGAAGGTTCGCTAAGCTCAGCTCGCGCCGCCCAAACGGCTGTATAGTTGAAAAGGCGCCCAATAGTAAGGTTTGCGGTAATTACTCTGAAGCATGGCGAGCTTGGCTCTGCGGAGCGCTTCGCCGTATGAGTTTCCGGCTTCAATACCGCCATAAAAACGATCCATCAGGTCGGCCGTCGATCGATCGTTGACATCCCACAGGCTACTAACCACGTTGCGAGCGCCTGCCTGGAAAAACGCCCAGGCGAAGCCGACCAATCCTTCTCCCGACAAAGTTCGCGCGCCGGCGCCTCTACACGCGGAGATCGTCACCAAATCTGCTTGAAGTGGAGTCTCCATGGCGTCGCGCGCGTAAAGCTTGTAACCGTTCTGCCGGGGAGAAAGAATAATCGCCGAATCAAGTGGCCTTTGCTCATTGGCCTCCGCATGAGTGGCGAAATGAATGGTGGAAAATCGTTGGGGTTGCGCTGCGCGATAGGTATCCGGGGATGCGTCTACGCCTGAGTAGACGACCGAGTGATTCGCTGGGAAATGCCGGCGCACTTGCTCCATTTCCATCGACGCTTGCGGCAGCTTCTGAAAACCGGTTCCCGCTGTTTCAGGATCTCCCAAGAGCAAAAGAGATTCCGGCGCTTTCGTCTGGGCCGCAGTTTTCGTCTCGAGGATGTTCAGCGAGGGCTCGATTAAGATTGTGACGTCTTCGAGCCAGTAGTGCAGAACAGGTTGATCGGCCAGCAAGGTTTCGAAGTTCAGGTTGTGCAGAGAGCCGTCGGGAACAATCACAACTTTCGTCCCAGGCCTGATCCATGCCGCAGCCGGCGCGATTAGCGTCTGGTAAAGGCGCTTGCCTGCTGCATTCGAGCTGGCGAGCGGATCTTGCTTCTCCTCTTCGATTGCATATCGGTACGATTGCACGTCCTGCGTGATCTGCCGTTCGCCAGGTAGCCCAATCGCCTTCAGCTCTTGCGGCGTCAGGACCCACATGTAAGATTGCGACGGCGCAAGCCAGTAAAAAACGAAGACGGTATCCGCACGCCTCGCGGCTTTCTGGACGTCACTAACCAGATGCTTGTGATCGGCGGCAGTGGTTCGGGTGACATCTTCGGTGAGCACGCTGGCGCGGCTAGAATCGGCGACTTCGAGCGCTTTCTCTATTTCATTTCGAGACATCAGCAGCGCGACATACTCCTGATAGAAATGAATCAGCGCCGACAGAAACGTGATCTTGTATTCAGTGAGCGACTGCTCCGACCGATTCTGTTCAATCACCCGCAGGGCGTGCTCGAAACTCACTTTCGCGTTGGCCACGTCACCGCATGTGGCGAATGTGGAACCGAGACCGGCGTATGCCTGCCACAGCAGAGATGGGCTCGCCGTGCCGAGCTCGATTGCTTTGCGATAGCTACTGATCGCCTGCTCCGCATTACCGCGGTGTTGCGCGATAGCAGCTTCATTAAGAGTTAGCAGGCCGAGTCCGTTCCGATCCTCTTTGTCGGAAAGCTTGATCGCTTTCCGGTTATAGTACTCCGCTTCATCCAGCGCGCCTGACTTTTCGAGCGCCTGCGCGAGGCTAGCGGCCATAGAAGCGTATGTCTCCGGCGAGTCACTTTCGTTGACCAAGGCCAGTGCTTGACGGAAGCATCGCGTCGCGCGCGGAAAGTCTTGTAACAGCAAGTACAAATTTCCCGCCTGGAAATAGCGGTTCGCCAAAGCCGGTTTGAGATTCGGGACGCGCTCGGATACTTTCAATACCTCGAGCTCTATTTTCAAGGCCGGCTCTAAATCTCCGATGTTGTAATAGCACTCGGCGAGGTTGTCTTCGGCAAAATCGTTCAAGACCCGAGCCCCAGTGCTGCCCGCAATCTCACGAACCTTTTGGAAGTACGGGATCGCGTCCCCGTAATGCGCGCGCTTTACTTGAATCAGTCCGAGATCGAGGAAGGCCGCAGCCTTCTGGTAATTGAGGCCGTGTGCGTCCGCAACACTGAGAGCTTTCAGTGATGCTGCCTGAGCTCGATCCGCGCTCAAATCTGACAAAAACCGCGCCAGCAGCAACTCCGTATCGGCTGCAAGCTCATACTCGCCTGTTGTTTCGGCTCTACTCGCCACACCGTCGAGCAGTTTCTCGGCATCGCAATTTTTCTCTGTTCGGAACAGGATATAACCCTGTAACATCTGATAGCGCGCGCACGATTCCGCGTATTTCGCGGGAGGTGCTTCAGAAAGTAGCTTATTAGCTTTATTGGTATCTCCATTCCAGAGCAGCATTTCTGCGTACAGCAGCTTGAACTTCCAATACCATTGGGATTCCGGCTGGTTTTGTAGTTGGCGATAGCCTCTTTCCGCGTCTTGCCTGCCACGGATCAGTTCGCCTCGTTGGTACTCCGCTTTGATCGATTGGAACAGCGCCTGAGGATCGTTTGCGTTCAACACTGGCGACTGCGGCGAGCATGCCGCCAGCAGACAGCAAAATAGGCTAAGAGGTGCCGGGCGATTTCGGCGGCCAGCCTTGCGTGTCCGATTGCGTTTCACCCACCGCACCCTCGCCTCCATTTGGTGAACCCAGTTGAAAGCGTAACAGCGTCACCCGCCGAAAATCCTCTTCAACAATAACCTCGCCAAAGTAAATCGATCCCAGGCGATCTATGATGAGCTGATTCCCTCGTATTTCGGTCTCGGGCGCAGGTTTGCCATCCCATTTTATGGTTGCGACGGTCGTTGCAATGATTATGCCTCGCGCTTCGGGAATGTGGTTCTTCGCTCCAAAAAGCCCGCCCAGGCAGCCGCTATCAGAAGACTCTCCTGTCGCGTAAAATCGATTCCTGTAGCGTTTGCGAAAAGCCCTGCTCTGCTCATACGTTCGGCAGAGCTTTTCTTTGGTTGGGCACTGGGTGAACATTTCGGTGTCCGTCGTTATCTCCAGCGCATACCCATCCACCGATACTCCTTCAATTACCGTGCGGAGCGTTATGAATTCCGTGAGGCGTTGTCTTTGAGCGGAGCTTTCCGCCTGGACTTCCAACTGATCCGCAATGAATGATCGGCCGCCAGGTACCTGGATCTTCAGACCTCTCACTCTGCATTCGGCGATTGTTCTGGTGGGAAGATCGTTCTCGCCATGATTGCCTCGGGTGAATTCTGCAGCTTTTTCGAGATCCACGAAATCGCCCAGGACGTGAGTTGAAGCGGAATCGAACGAGATGATGTCGTGAAAGTTCTGAGCTGGCGAATCGGCTTTCGCAAGTCCCCCGGTCACCGGTAGGCAACTGCTGGCAACTGCCGGAACAAAAAAATCTTTGGGTCGCCGGATATGCGCCGACAAAGCTACGGCATTGCCATGAAAAAGTGGTCTTTTCTCGATTGCTGTTCTGCTCATGGATTGGTTCCTCCGTCTTGAATGACAAACGGGTAGCGTTGAATTTCGGTTTGAGGTTCAGTTGCCGGCCGCAGGATCATGCTGTAGCGCCCGGGAGGAAAACGTTTCGTGGGAAGAAGGAACTCCAGAGTAAACGACGCCACCTGCCGCGGCCCGGAATCGAGCGTCAAGATGGTCCGCGCGCTCTCGTTTTGAAACTCACACTGGTAAGAAGCATACGCCTGAGGCGAGTCGACTTCGAAGTTGAGATTGAATCGGGAGAAGCGCCGATCCACGCCAATCACCGGCCCTCTATCGCGCGCGACAGGAGCTATCACCTTAGTTGACAAAACCTGCGGCTGCTGCAAACCGGGAATATAGACGAAGGTCTGATACCCCAATATCGCCGCAAAAGCAAGGGCAGCAAAGGTCGGCATAACAGCGGCGGGGCGGAACCAGGCAAGCCAATTATGAAAAGCTCCGAATTCTTTTGTCTGTGGCTGGCTCCTCGAAGCTGCGAGCTTTTCTTCGAGCATCACCTGCCGGGCGTTGTCTACAAAAATCGCATCGCGACGCACCTCGTCAGCACAAGCCGGACAATCGAATAGATGCTCTTCGAATTCCCTTCGCTCTTCCAGCGTTAGTTCGTTCAAAATGTATCGATCGACGGCGTGCTTCTGCTCCGCTAGTTTGTGATCCATATTGGCCGCTCACCTTTTGGTGAATCCTATTAACTATACGTTTCACTGTCCAGCTAACTTTTTTGCTTCACCGTCCGGCAGCTTTCACTTGGCGGCCGCCCTCCTCGTTTTTCAGGAGTACTCTCCGGAAACGTGCCAGGGCGCGATGGACCCGAACCCGCAAATAATCGCGGTCAATGTGAAATTCACGGCAAATCTGATCTTTATCCTGTTCTTCCAGGAAAACTCTCCGCAAAATCTCGCGATCACCGGCTGAAAGCTGGCTTAGCACCTGTCGCACCAGCATTTTTCGCTCTTGTGTAATGAATTCTGACTCGGCGCTGGCCGCCTCATCGGCAGGTTCCACGGCATTCTCGGGCATTTGTTGCAAGCGAGTGTTCGAACGAAAGAATTCAAACAGGACGTTCTCGCAAACCGAGTTTACAAACGCTCCAAACCGTTCAGGGTGTTCTATTCCTCCCTTTTTGCGGAGCGTATTCAGAACACGTAGGAAAACTTCCTGACGGACATCCTCGGCCATTTGCGACGACCGAAGCCGCGTTCGCAACTTGATGAGAAGAAGTTCGCCGAAATAGCGGGTAAAATGGCGCTCCGTCTCGGGATCGCCTTCGGTCAGCCGATCGATGTATCCCTGATCAAAGGCCTGCCGCTCCAAGAGTCCTCTGCTTCGGTAGCCTCGATGATATAACGGCGCGGCTGCCATTTCCGCAGAGAGCTGAGCTGAGAACGACACGCGCTGTAGAGAGCAGCTTGGGGGCCACTTACGTTTCCTGGCGCCGGCACAAATCCAAAATCGTCGTAAACTCCTGATGGGTAAGGGTACTGGTACGCGCATTCTGGCCAAACAAGGATTTATCCGCCCCTTTAACCGATATGTGGCTTAGGCGCCAGTTAAAGGAGATCGCGAATGAGCCAGAGATATCGAATTCGGGTTTACGAAAGCGCAGACGAGGATTGTGCAGTTACCAATGGAGCTGTGGTGGCGCCGATTGAGCGCAGTTTCACCATTTACGCGTACTCGGCGGAAGAGGCCCAAACTGCTGTTCAAAACGACGTATCCAAGGGTAAGCTACCGAGCGGTAGGGTTTATCAAATCTGCCCCTGGCTCGGCAATCCCGAGCTGATTCGCTCGATTGCCGCCTCACAGGACGGCTCATTCCAGAGGGTATTTCTGGATCCGGCGTTTGGGCTTTATGGAGAATTCCGCCGAATCCGTTTCGCAAAACCCTCTCCCGCGGCACGACAGGAAAGCTTCGCAGAGCAAGCCGAATACGCGAAGGTTTAAGTGTTCTGAACGCTTCCTAAAAAGCAATGTTAGTCTGATCTCCGAGCCTCAGCCGCAAGTCCGGGACGGAGATCATCCAGCCAGTTTGCGGCGAATTGGCATAAACTGCTACAGATGCCAATCAAAATCTTGGCGTGCTGCTTGCTTACCGTTGTTGGAACAACCTGCCGGGGCCAATCGAACTCGGAACTTAAATCCTTATACGCCGATCACAACTGGAAGGACCTTTATGATCGCCTGCAGAAAACGACGGGGTGGCCGCTCTACCGCGGCGCGATCGGTGTAACCTTCAACCAAACGTTGAAGCTTCAGAGCAGTCGCTGGTGTCCGTCATCAGATCCGCTCCTCATTCGGAAGAAGCCTACGAAGCATATGAATGGGTGAGCCATCTTTACTTTTATCGAGGGCAATACCGCAGTCTCATGGCGATTATGGAGCAACGGTGGGCCGCTTTTCCGAACAAAAAGGAACGCTTGCAAGAGCAACAGACTATCGGCGGTTTTCGGGGCGTGCCAAATCAGATCCTGGAACACGCTGAGCCTTCAAGGGTGCCGCACGGGAGCGAAAGTATTTTTATTCCTCTGTCGATTCGGGGCAACTTGCTGTGTCGGAAATTTTGGTTTGGATTTGTTGAAGCAGGGTGATGCCTTAGAAATCGATTTTGGCGGCATGACTCTGACAGTGTGACGGATACCATGCCTGCGACTCTGCGCCGCGAACTGCGGCTGAGAGATCTCGTCTTCTTCGATATTTGCGCTATCGTAAGTCTGCGATGGGTGGCGGCTGCCGCGCACGCCGGACCAGGCTCATTCGTTTTGTGGATTATTGCCGCCGCCTTCTTCTTCCTGCCTTCGGCGGTTGTGGTCGCGAGCCTCTCGCGGCAATTCCCCGAAGAAGGCGGGATGTATATCTGGACAAAACGGGCGTTCGGCGACCGTCACGCATTTCTCTGCGGCTGGTTTTATTTCATCTCCACGATTCTTTATTTCCCCTCGCTGCTGCTCGCTGGAATCAGCATGACCGCGTACGCATTCGGCGAACTCGGACAACGCGTCGCGGAAGATCGGGCGTTCGCTCTGCCCATTACGCTCGCTGTGCTATGGGCGGGTTTCGCAGCCAATTTTTTTGGGATGAAAGTCGCGAAGTGGATTTCGGCTTTCGGGGGAAGTTCGACGTTTCTTATCGGCGGGGTGGTTGTGGCCTTGGCGATTGGCGCCAGTTGGCACGCGGGACATGCCACAAAATTCGATCTATTCCCTAAGGCGAATCTGGCTACAGTGAACTTCTGGTCGCAAATCGCATTCGCATTTGTGGGACTCGAGCTGGCGCCCATTGTAAGCGCAGAAATCCGCGACCCGCGCCGCGATCTGCCCCGAGCCGCCGCCATCAGCGGAGTTGTTTCAGCAGGGTTCTATATCGCCGCTACGGCCGCATTGCTATTGCTGTTGAAGCCTGAAGAAATTAGCCCCATAACCGGCCTGGCGCAAGCCGCAGCCTCCGGCGCTCGGACATTGAACGCACCGATTATTTCGATGCTCGTCGCAGCACTGATCGGAACCGCTCTGGTGGGACAACTCGATACATGGATCGCGGGAAACACGCGCTTGCCCTACGCTATCGGACTGGATGATTATCTCCCGGCTGCGTTTGGACGCGTCCATCCCCGCTGGGGAACGCCGTATGTGTCCCTGCTGGTCCAGGCGACAGCCGCAACACTGTTTCTCTTGATGGCCCAATTAGGCGAGAGCGTCCGCGCTGCCTACCAAATCATGGTGGACATGATGGTAATCGCGACGTTTATCCCGTTCTTATACATTTTCGCCGCGGGATTCCGATTCGCAAGCCGCGTTGCAGCGGTGTCGGGCCTCGCGGTAACACTCATCGCGATTGTCTTATCAGCGCTGCCTCCAGGAGAAACGGCTTCTGTGGCCATATTCGAAGTCAAGGTGGCGGGCGGGAGCGTGTTTTTCGCCGTACTTGGGTGGCTTGTATTTAAACGGTTCCAAGCCAAGAGATCTCCACAACAAATCGGGTTACAGAAGTAATAAAAACATTGCACTTCTCAGGAATTAGCAATATACTCTCTTCACAGTAGGGATTACTACTTGGGGGGATTTATGCAAACGACGTGTGTTGTTAGAGTTTTCCGCGCTTTTCTTCCGGTAATCGTCGCCACAATAGCGTTCGGTCAGTCGGATAACGGCAGCATTAACGGATCTATTAAGGACCCGTCCGGAGCAGTGGTTCCGAATGCGACCGTCACCGTGAAGAATCAAGCCACCGGCGTCGAACGAAGCACCACATCGAATGAATCTGGGCTTTATTCGATCACTAATATTCCGCCGGGAGGGTACACGGTCTCGGCTGTCGCGAGCGGATTCAAGAGGTTCGAATCCATGAATAACAAGCTCGACCCCAGTTCTACTCTGGAGGTGAACGCCACTCTGGAACTTGGCTCGGCATCGGAGACGGTGGAAGTCTCGGCCGCTGCCACCCAGCTCCAAACGGAAACGGCTTCTGTCCAGAAGCTGGTGACGCGCCAGCAGATCGATGCGCTCGAGCTGAATGGGCGCAACCCGGTCGGGTTGGCGAGCCTGGTTCCGGGCGCGCGAGGCGGAAATCTTTCGGGCCTGTCGTTCAATTTCAATCAGGGTCCCTCTAATTTCAACGGATCGCGTAACCCCGAAAACCTGATCACCTACGATGGGGCGCCCGCTACTCGCACACGCTCGAATGGAACAAGCCTTGGCGCCGCTGACGTCGATTCCACGTCAGAAGTGCAGATTCTGACGGCGGATTATGCCGCTGAATATGGGCGGACGTCCGGCGCTCAGATCCGCATCATCACCCGGGCCGGCGGCTCCGATTTTCACGGCGCGGGTTACGAGTATTTCCGGAACAATGACCTCAACGCGAACACCTGGACGCGCAACCACACCAATGGACAGAACTTTGTTCCACCGTTCCGATATAACCAATTCGGATACAACGTGGGCGGGCCATTTTATATTCCAGGCAAATTCAATAAAGACCGGAGCAAGTACTTCTGGTATTGGGGCCAGGAGTGGGTCCGTTACCGGTTCACCGATAGCGCCACGTGGACCGTTCCAACAGAGCTTATGCGGCAGGGAAACTTTAGCGAGTTACTGACGCTCGGCCCGCAGAACATATTGGGTAAAGTCGTTCAGCTCAAAGATCCGTATACGGGCAATCCGATTCCCGGAAACATCATCCCGGCAAACGAATTGAGCCCGAACGGACTTGGGATTTTGAAGGCTTACCCTGCGCCGAACCTTGCGGTCGGAAATTTTATCGGCACGAGCAACTACTACATCACGGCGCTGCATCCGCAGAATCAGCGCAAGGATACGCTTGCCGCCGATATCAACCTTACTGAAAAACAGCGGCTACAATTCCGCAGGAATAATTACTCGTTTTTCGAATATCAACCGCTGGATGGCACGCCGACGGAAACACCGAAGTATTTCATTCGCCCGAACCAGACGAACTCGCTCGATTATGTCTGGACGATCAGTCCCACTCTGGTGAACGAAGCACTCGCGACGGTCAGTCTTGACGATGTGTATATCCCGGTCGATGCCGCACATTTCTTCAACCGCACGACCGCCGGTATCGATTATCCATACATCTTCCCGGTTGGCAAGCTCATTCCGACGCGCATACCCACCGCAAACATCACGGGACTAAATACATTAACCGGCAATCCTTATCCATCCCACTCGTCCGGCCCGATTTATACGATTACGGACAGCGTGACGTGGATCCGAGGTAGCCACACCATGAAGTTCGGTTTCTACTTCGAACGCTCGGGAGAGAACGACAACGATGAAATCAATGTGAGCGCTTGTCCTACCTGCACAAACAACCAAAATGGCCAGTTCCAATTCACCGATACGCGCTCCGGGGCGCCGAGTACCGGCAACGCCATTGCGAATGCAGCCGAGGGACTGTTTGATAGTTATTCGGAACTCGGCCAGCGAGCGTACACGATCTTTCGCGGTAGCAGCTACGAGCCGTATGCTCAGGATTCCTGGAAGGCGACGCCGAAACTTACGGTGAACTACGGCGTGCGCTACACCGTGATCGTCCCGTACCAGGCGCTGTGGCGCAACATGATTGTTTTCGATCCAACGCTCTACAATCCGGCGGCGGCGGTGACCGTGATTCCGACGGGACCGCACGCGGGCCAGATCATCGTGGGCAACGGCGATCGATACAACGGAATGGTGATTCCCGGGAATGGATTCCCCGATTCAGCCAAGGGCCGCTTCCCGGAAGCGACGTCCGGGCAATACGATTACTTGTTCCGCGGCGGCAAGGATCCCAGTTACTACTCGAATATCCAATGGGGCCAGATTCAGCCGAGACTCGGCGTCGCCTACCAGTTAGGCGAGAAAACGGTGATCCGGGCCGGCGGCGGTGAGTACTTTACTCGCCTGGGTGTCAGCGATTCAATTTTCCTCGGCGGAAACCCGCCGTTCCAGCCGACGGCCAACGTGACTTTCGGCAGCGCCGATAACCCGGGAGGCACATCCACGAACGTGTTGCCTTTGACTGTCACGACGCAGAGCCGCGCGTTCAAGAATCCGTCGGCCTGGAATTGGAATTTCACGGTAGAGCGCCAGATCTTCAACTCCGTTCTGAGCGTCGGGTATGTCGGGCGGCGTGGATTGCATCTACAGCGCGAATCCGATATTAACCAGCCAACTCCCGAGGTGGTTGCGGCCAACCCGGGGGTGAATCTGGATGCGCTGAGACCTTATAAGGGATACAACTCGATTCGCGAAACGGATAATATCGCGAGTTCGCGCTATGAATCGCTCCAGGTCTCCTGGAACCGCCGTTTCTCTCAAGGACTGCTGTTCGGCGGGGCGTACACGTATAGCAAGAGCTTGGACGACGGCTCAAACCAGCGTGACATCATTCCGGATACCTACGATGCTCACAATATGTGGGGTCCGTCAGAATTTGACACGCGTCACGTGTTGATTGTCAATTTTCTTTATGAATTGCCGTTCCTGCGCAACCAAGCAAATTTAGCGGGCAAGATTCTCGGAGGATGGCAGATCAGCGGCATCTTCCAGGCTCAGACTGGAACGCCGTGCAGTGTCGGAAAGAGCAACGACTACGCCGGGGTTGGACTCGATGGCAGTTTAGGCTGCACCAACAATGGCGTGGGTGAGTTTTGGGCCGTGAACGGGCCGATCGTCTACACGAAAAAATTCGACTACGCCAGCGCGAATCCCGGAAGCCAGGCGAGCTATTGGTTCCAAACCACAACAGCCGGTGGTACACCGATCTTTACGCCTCCCGCGCCGGGCACGTTCGTTCTGCAGAACGGCATCCGCGATATTATTTACCATCCTGGTTTCAACAACTGGAACTTGGGTTTGTTCAAGAAATTCGCCGTTACGGAGCGTTTCGGATTCCAGTTCCGGGCGGAGGCGTTCGATGCCTTTAATCACCCGAACTGGGCGGGCGTCAACCTGGATCCCACCAACGCCGCCACATTCGGAAAGGTTACCAACAAGACCGGCGACGTTCGAAACCTGCAACTTTCGTTGCGTTTCTACTTCTAATCGCGTCTCATCCCGAGGGCTTGCGCGGCACGTTGCCACGCAAGTGATAGGGTATCGAGATATGGCACAAGTGAAGGCGACTCCGAAAATCTACGATGTCGTGATTGTCGGGTCGGGGGCGGGCGGTGGGGTCGCAGCTCAGGTGCTTGCGAACGCAGGCGCCAAGATTTGCATGCTCGAGGCGGGCGACTGGTTCGACTGCACCAAACAATCCAAGATGTTCGGTTGGCCTTACCAGGTTCCGCATCGCGGCGCGGGCGATCGCGATCACCCGTGGGGCCAGTTCGATGCCACATTGGTCGGCGGATGGCAAGTGCCCGGGGAACCGTATACGAATGCGCCAGGATCGGACTGGATCTGGTGGCGCGCCCGCATGTTGGGCGGCCGGACCAATCACTACGGGCGCATTTCCTTGCGCATGGGACCGTATGATTTCAAGCCTTACAGCCGCGATGGAAAAGGCTTCGATTGGCCCTTTACATATGAAGAGCTAGCGCCTTATTACGACAAAGCCGAGGAACTGATCGGCGTTTTCGGAACGCAGGAAGGACTCGAAAATACTCCAGATGGCAAGTTTCAGCCGGCCCCTGCGCCGCGCGGCTACGAGAAGATTATCAAGGCCGCGAGCGATAAGCTCAAGATCCCGTGCATTCCGTCGCGGCTGGCCATTCTTACGCGCCCGCTGAACGGCCGGCCCGCTTGCCACTATTGCGCGCAATGCGGGCGCTCGTGCGGAGTCAACGCAAACTTCAATTCGCCAGGCGTACATATCTTTCCGGCGATGAAGACTGGAAATCTCGAAGTTCGCAATAACGCCATGGTGCGCGAAGTGCTGATCGGTTCCGATGGGTTAGCGAGCGGAGTGGCTTATGTCGATAAAAAGACGCGAGACGATGTAGAGGTCCGCGCAAAAATCGTGGTATTGGCGGCGAGTTGTTGTGAGACCGCGCGCATCCTGCTGAACTCGAAGAACAGTCAATTTTCAAATGGTGTCGCGAACTCGTCAGGTCTGGTGGGCCGCTACATTATGGATACCGTCGGAGCAAACGTCAGCGGATTTCTGCCGATCCTGCAAGATCTACCGCCTCAAAATGAGGACGGCGTCGGCGGCATGCACCTCTACATGCCGTGGTGGCTCTATAAGGAGCAGAAGGCCGGCAAGATGCCGTTTGCGCGCGGCTATCATATCGAGATCGGCGGCGGCCGGTATTTGCCGAGTGTGGGGGCTTTGGGCGGTTACGCGGAGCGCTGGCTCGGCGGGGGTTATGGCGTCGAGTTGAAGCAGAACTTGCGTAAGCTGTATGGCTGCGATGTGCATTTTTCGGGACGCGGCGAGATGATCCCGAACGAAGACAGCTATTGCGAAATCGATCCGAGCGTGGTCGATAAATGGGGCATTCCGGTCCTGCGGTTCCATTTCAAGTGGAGTCAGGACGAGATCCTGCAAGCCAAGCACATGCAGGAGACCTTCCGAGAGATCATCGAGACTGCGGGCGGAATCGTGACGCATAGCTACGGCGCAGACCAGGACTGGGGAATCGCCAAAGGCGGAGAGATTATCCATGAAGTGGGAGCGACGAAGATCGGCGATGATGCGAAGACCTCTGTGTTGAACAAATATTGCCAGGCCTGGGACGTGAAGAATTTGTTCATCACGGATGCTGCGCCCTTTGTGAGCAACGCAGATAAGAATCCGACGCTGACGATTTCCGCGCTGGGCTGGCGGACATCGGAGTACATTGCCGATCAAGTGAAGAAGTTGAATGTGAAGGTGTGAAAAGATACTGAGGAGGGAAGCGATGCCGGAGAAGAAAGAACTGGAAAATGGCGTAAGCCGTCGCGAAATATTCCATATCATCGGGTCCGTTCCGGCGGTTGCGGCGGTTACGGCTGGATCGGCGCTGGCACAAGAGCATGAGGGCCATGCTCACATGGCTGCCGCCCAGGCGGCTGCGGGCAGCAAAGGTCCCTACAAACGGCAGACCTTCGACGATCAGCAATGGAAGACCGTGCGTGTTCTCTGCGATTTGATCATTCCGGCGGATGAGCGCAGTGGCAGCGCGACGCAAGCCGGGGTGCCCGAATTTTTGGATGATTGGATCGCTTTTCGAACAGTGGAGGACGGGAACGAAAACTTTCAGGCGGAGATTTTTGGCGGGCTAATGTGGCTCGACCGCGAATCGAGGAAGCTGTTTCAAAAAGACTTCGCGGATGCGTCCGCGGACCAGCAGAAACAAATTCTCGACCGCATCGCGTATCCGAAGCGGGCTGCGAAAGAAGACCATACATGGGCGATGTTCTTCAGCCAATTTCGCAGCTTGACGGTGAGCGGATTTTTTTACAGCAAGATGGGAGTGGCCGATCTACCATATCTAGGCAACACGGCCGTGGCGGAATGGAAAGGCTGTGATCCGAAGGCTTGGGCGATTGTCGAAGATCGCATGAGGAATGGATATAAGGGCATTCTTGAAGCGAAGCCGTGGAATGCGGCGTAAGGGAGTGAGGTGCGGCGGACCGCGAACGAAGACATCCGCCCTACAATGAAGGCTTGTTGTTTCGCCTGTACCCGCTTCGCTTCTCGTTTGTCGCGCGTGAGGCGATTTACTTTCCGCCGGGAAAATCTTCCAATATACTGCGCGGCGCA
>JAFASD010000225.1 GCA_019244945.1 Acidobacteriaceae bacterium
CATACTTTCCGCGGTCAACCGTCCATCGATCGCATCGTGAGTGAAATCATCAAAGGCGCTTTCGCGGTGCGAGCCAGGTCCATCATCCAGCTAGGGATTTTGCTCCTTATTGCGACTCCCATCGCGCGAGTCGCATTTTCGCTGGTAGGTTTTGCTCTCGGGCGGGATCGGACCTATGTTGTGATCACTGCGATCGTTCTGACTGTGCTGTTAGTCAGCCTTATTACCGGCGCAGTCCAAGGATGAAGCGAGAAGAGCTTCAGCGTAGCTGCTTTTCCAGATCATCGAATCGTTGCTTGAGCTGGTTGAAATCGGATCGCAACTCATGCAGCTCTGATTCAAGTTGCTCGAGGCGCGATGGCGGATTCGACGTCACGGCATCCACCGGTGATTCGGCGGATGCTTCCCCGGAAAGCAGATGGATATAGCGCGCCTCTTTCTGCCCGGAGAACCGCGGCAGCTTTTTTACAAGGCTTGCGCCGGGCCAATCGGCGAGCTTCTCGAGCACTGTTTCGGCTTCGGCGAGATCGGCAAACGGAAACATACGCTCACTCCGGTCCTTGATTTCACCCAACGTTTGCGCGCCGCGCAGCAAAAGCGTACACAAAATCGCTGCTTCCCGCCTGCCCAGATTCAGAGTTTCAGAAATTCGCTGCGCGTACTTGTTTACCCGGCCACTTCCGGTGATCGTCAGCGCAAGTTTCTTTTCGCGTAACCGGTTCACCGCATCGTAGACCGTATCTTCGTCGTAATTGGCAACCGGATCGCGATTCGACTTCTGATTGCATGCATTGATCAGTGCATTGAGGGAAAGCGGGTAATACTCGGGCGTAGTCGCCTCTTTCTCCAGCAGCGCGCCGAGCACCCTCACCTCAACGGGATCGAGGAGTTCCATACGACTACGATGGCATCAACGAAGGAGGCGTTCTCGGGTCGTGGCCGCAACGCAACGTTAGAAGCGTTCGGTGAGATCGGGTAACCGGATTGGCTGGCGCTCAGATTAGCCGCCGGCTGGCCGTTCCACGTGGCCACCAAACTTGGAACGCATTGCGGAGAGCACCTTTTCCGCAAAGGTGTGCTCTCTTCGGGACCGGAAGCGCGTGAATAAAGCCGAGGCGAGAACTTCGACAGGAACGGCCTGTTCAATTGCGGCATCAATGGTCCAGCGGCCTTCGCCGGAGTCCTCCACGAAGCCGGTGAAGTTAGAAAGACTCGGGTTCTCTACCAGGGCCATTGCCGTCAAATCGAGCAGCCAGGATCCAATAACGCTACCACGCCGCCAGAGTTCGGCGATATCGGCCACATTCAATGTGAAGCGCTCGTTTTCGGGGAGATCTTTCGAATCCTTATGGACCATCAGATCGAATCCCTCTCCGTAGGCCTGCATAACCCCGTACTCAATTCCGTTGTGCACCATTTTGACGAAATGCCCGGCGCCCGGGGGTCCGCAGTGCAGATAACCCTGCTCTGCCGTTCCGCCGATTTTGTCCCGCCCTGGCGTGCGCGCAATATCCCCGAGGCCTGGAGCCAGTGTCTTAAAGATCGGGTCGAGCCTCGCGAAAGCTTCGTCGGAGCCTCCGATCATGAGGCAATAGCCGCGCTCGACACCCCAGACACCGCCGCTCGTTCCGGCGTCCAGATAATGAATACCCTTTTGCCTCAATTCCGCCGCGCGCCGGATATCGTCCTTGTAAAAGCTGTTTCCGCCATCGATAATGGCGTCGCCGTCTTCCATCACGGCCGCAAGGCTCTGTACGGTGCTTTCTGTAGCCTTTCCGGCCGGCACCATGATCCACACGGCACGCGGCTTCGAAAGCTTTTTCACCAAATCTTCGAGAGAGCTGGCCCCTTCTGCCCCTTCGCTAACCAGTTTCTTGACGTTATCGGGGTTCAGATCAAAGACGGCACATTTGTGACCGCCCTTTTGTAACCGCCGCACCATGTTCGCGCCCATGCGCCCAAGACCCACAAGCCCAAGTTGCATAGTTTTCCTCTCGATAAGCTAATAAAGTTACCTTACAGCGACAGCCGATAGTTCATCGCATATGAGATTCAGTCGTGGGCAGCACGTTTCAAACGGCGCGACCGCAGCCGCACTCTGTGTTTTGCTCGTTTGTGCGGCGTGTAACCGTGCCCATAAGACCACCATTGCTGTGATTCCCAAGGCGAGCGCCGATATTTTCTGGCAAAGCGTTCATGCGGGGGCGGTGAAAAGCGGATGGGACAACAAGGTTGACATCGTTTGGGACGGGCCGCCAAACGAAACCGATATAGCCGGTGAAATGCAGATCATGGAGACCATGATCAACCGGCAGGTTGACGCTATTGCGGTCGCGCCGTCCGACCGATCAGCGTTCAAAATTGTGGTCGATCGGGCCGCGGCGGCGCGCATTCCCGTAGTTATCTACGATTCCGGCATCGATAGCGAACGATATGTGACATTCGTCGCCACCGACAACTATGCAGGAGGTGAATTGGGGGCCGACCGTGTGGGCAAGATACTGGGTGGAAAAGGCAAGATTGTGATGATCAAGACGACCCCGGGAGGAGCTTCCACCACCGCCAGAGAAGATGGCTTCCGGCATGAGCTTCATGCCAAATTTCCCGCGATTCAAATCCTCGATGAACGCTTCGGAATGGCCAGTATCGCTCAATCGCTGACCGTCACGGAAAACATGCTTACGGCGCATGCGGATTTGAACGGGATTTTCTGTTCAAATGAATCCGGTACAGAAGGGGCCGCACAGGCGTTGAAAGAACGCGGGAGCAAGGTCAAGCTGGTAGGATTCGACTCGAGTCCGGTGCTTCTGGATGAGCTTCAAGCCGGGTGGATCGATTCTGTTGTCATACAAGATCCATTCAAGATGGGCGAAACAGCGGTGGACGAGGCAGTCAAGGCAGTACATCAAGAGAAGACTCCCAAGCAGATTTTTCTCCCGCCGCGCCTGGTAAACGCCGAGAATTTGAACAACTCGGACGTTCACGCCCAGCTCTACCCGGATTTGGCCAAGTATCTAGGCTCGCCAGGTTCCTAGTAGCGGTAATACGCGACTATTGAATCGCCGGATTGAGGGGTAACCGTGGTGTTGGCGAATGTGATGGTCGCCCCGCTTAAGGTGTAATCGTTGTTCTGCTCCAATAAGATGCCATTCTTGTAGAGCTTCAGGCTAAGAGCCGGTTTAGGAGGCGCCAGCAGCGTGAAAGTCAAGTTGGTCCCGTTAATCGTGCCGGCCGGAACCTCCTCGTCGGCGAATTTAGAAGTCGCGCCAGTTCCAGCCGTGCGGTAGAACGCTTCGAGATAATCGCCGGATTTCGGAACACTGGGGGCTGCGAATGTAATCGTTGATACCGCCAGTGTGTAATCGACGCCGTTCCTTAGAACCATGCCGTTCCGGTAAAGCGTCAGACTAGCCGGCGGAACCGGAGGAGCGGACAACGTGAAAACGGCATTCGTGCCATTGATGGCGCCTGAAGGCGATTCAGCGTCAACGAACACCACGCTGGTGGTTGAGGTAAGGCCGTTCAAAATTGAGGTGAGATTAGACACTTGGCTGCCCAGACTGGTCACCGACGAACTTACTCCATTTACCGTGGCTGTGAGGGCGGTCAACGATCCGTTGATCGCATTCAAGTCGGAGCTCAATCCCGTAACATCGCCGATAGAAATGGTGTCTCCGCCACCGGAAGTTCCCCCGTCACCACAGCCGCTGTCCGGTTGCCGAACCTGGCTTAACGTAAGCGGCGTGGTACTGGGCGGAACTTCCCAGATTTCGGTCCAAGTGACGGTGCCATCGCTACTGTTGTATGTCGCCAAGTAGTACGCACACGCGGACGCGGTTGTCGTCGGAACCAGGAACACCGAAAGGGCGCCATTCACAATCTGTGCCGACGTGCTATGTGGTGCGATCGTATTACCCGAGGATCCCGTGAAGCCGCTCCAACTGATGATGACGGTCCCGTTAAAAGGGGATTTGTCA
>JAFASD010000325.1 GCA_019244945.1 Acidobacteriaceae bacterium
GGTTCACACCGCGCTTTCTTTTCCCGTATTGGGCGAAGACGTCTTAATCACCGGCGCCGGCCCGATCGGGTTAATGGCCATTCCAGTGGTCCGTCATTCGGGAGCACGGTACGTCGTCGTGACCGACCTGAATCCGTACCGGCTCGATCTTGCCCGAAAGATGGGGGCGACGTTGGCGGTGAACCCAACAGAAACGCCGATTGCAGAAACGCAAAAACAGCTCGGTATGCAGGAAGGGTTCGACGTCGGCCTGGAGATGTCCGGCAATCCCTCGGCCTTCCGGGACATGATCGCCAATATGAGCCATGGCGCGAAAATCGCTTTGCTCGGCCTTCCCGGGACGGAAATCTCCATCGACTGGTATCAGGTCATTTTCAACATGCTCACGATCAAAGGCGTCTACGGCCGCGAGATGTATGAGACTTGGTACAAGATGACCGTGATGCTCGAGTCCGGTCTGGACATCACGCCGGTAATCACGCATCGACTTTCCTTCAAGGATTTCGAAGAGGGCTTTCGCGTGATGCGGTCCGGCAAATCCGGCAAGGTGATTCTCGACTGGAGTCAATGAAAACCAGCATCTTTGACCTGTTCCGGATTGGGATCGGTCCGTCGAGTTCTCATACGGTCGGCCCCATGCGAGCAGCCAGGCGCTTCGGCGCGGGATTGGAAGAAACAATCGGTCTGAAAAACGTCAGGCGCGTTCAGGTTGAGCTTTACGGCTCGCTCGCCCTCACTGGCGTGGGTCATGGCACCGATAAAGCGATTCTGTCGGGTTTGTCTGGCCAAAAGCCCGAAGAAGCTGACCCGTCCAGCATAGACTCTCTCGTGCACGCAATTCGCGCCGAGAGAAGCTTGGCTGTTTTGGGCCGTGACGCAATTGAGTTCGACGAGCCTCGCGATCTTCTCTACCATAACGATCGCGTACTTCCCGGCCATCCGAATGGAATGCGCTTCTCCGCGTTTGACCCAAACGGCGCGTTGCTGATGAGTGAGGTTTACTACTCGATCGGTGGCGGATTCATCGTCAAAGAAGGCGAACCCGCTTCGACAGATTCCGGATCCTTACCTGTTCCTCACCCGTTTTCTACCGGCGCGGAACTGCTGGAGCAGGCGGAAAATAAGCGGCTGCCGGTCTGGCAACTGATGCTCGAGAACGAAGCCGCGCTTCGGAGCGAAGGCGAAGTACGGGAGCGCATACGCCTGATCTGGTCGGTTATGGATGCCTGTATCGAACGCGGATTGCGGAGCGACGGCGTGCTGCCCGGCGGTCTCAATGTTCGCCGCAGGGCGCCGCGCCTCTATGCAAAGATCCGGAACCGCTCGAATACCGATCCATTCGGCGGAATGGATTGGGTCAACGTTTTTGCGATGGCGGTTAATGAGGAGAATGCGGCGGGCGGGCGCGTCGTGACTGCTCCCACGAACGGCGCCGCGGGACTTGTTCCGGCAGTAGCGCGATACTATCGCCAATTCATACCGGAGTCCTCGGACGAAGGCTTGGTGCGCTATTTCTTGACCGCAGGGGCAATTGGAATTTTGTATAAGGAGAATGCGTCGATTTCAGGCGCGGAGGTCGGTTGCCAAGGCGAGGTGGGCGTTGCCTGCTCCATGGCTGCTGCCGGCTTGGCCGCCGCGTTGGGCGCAACCAACGAAGAACTCGAGCATGCAGCCGAAATCGGTATGGAGCATCATCTCGGCATGACTTGTGATCCCATCGGCGGGCTGGTTCAAATTCCCTGCATCGAGCGCAACGCCATCGGCGCGGTGAAAGCGATTAATTCCTGCCGCATGGCCATGCACGAATCGGGCCGCCACAAAGTTTCACTCGACCAAGTGATCCGCACCATGTACCAGACCGGCCTCGATATGCAATCGCGCTATAAGGAGACCGCGCTTGCGGGGCTTGCGGTTAATGTCAAGGAATGTTGAAAACGCCGGAGGAGGCGCATGTATAGTAACGTTCAATCCTATTTAAGCGGGAAACTTCAGGAAATCGAAAAGGCCGGACTCTTCAAGCACGAGCGTTTGATCGAGAGCCCGCAGCAAGCCGAAATACGTGTCAGCGGCACCAAAGTTCTAAACTTTTGCGCCAATAACTACCTGGGCTTGGCCGATAATCCGGCGATTGTTCAAGCCGCTCGCCAGGCGCTCGACGACTGGGGATATGGATTGGCGAGCGTGCGCTTTATCTGCGGCACGCAATCCATTCACAAGCAATTGGAAAACCGGCTCACCGAATTTCTGGGCACGGAAGACACCATCCTGTACAGCTCCTGCTTCGATGCGAATGGCGGTCTTTTTGAGACGTTGCTCGATCAGGAAGACGCCGTCATATCTGACGAGTTGAACCACGCCAGCATTATCGATGGCGTCCGGCTCTGTAAAGCCTCCCGGTTTCGCTATAAGAACGGCGACATGGCGGATCTCGAAGCCAAGCTCAAGGAAGCCAGCGGCGCGCGCAACCGTTTGATCGCAACTGACGGCGTTTTTTCGATGGATGGCTACATTGCGCGGCTGCCCGAGATCTGCGATCTCGGCGACAAATACAACGCCATGGTGATGGTTGACGATTCGCACGCTGTGGGGTTCATGGGCAAATCCGGACGAGGCACGCACGAGCATCACAATGTCATGGGCCGCATCGATATCCTGACCGGGACGCTCGGCAAAGCGCTGGGTGGAGCGAGCGGCGGGTACACCAGTGGCCGCAAAGAAATCATTGATCTGCTGCGGCAACGCTCCCGCCCCTATCTGTTTTCGAATTCCCTCGCTCCGCCGATTGTCGCGGCCTCGGTAAAGGTTCTCGAACTGCTGACCAAGACTTCTGAATTGCGCGACAGATTGTTCTCGAATACAAAGCTATTCCGCGAGCGCATGAGCTCGAGCGGCTTCCATATTCTTCCGGGCGAGCATCCGATTGTTCCCGTCATGCTTGGTGATGCCGCGCTGGCAAGCCGCATGGCCGATCTTCTCTTAAGGAAAGGAATTTACGTGATCGGATTTTCCTATCCAGTGGTGCCGCAGGGCAAAGCTCGGATCCGCGTGCAAATTTCAGCCGCGCACACCAGGGAAGAGATCGAATATGCGGCCGAACAATTCGGGGTAGTGAAACGCGAACTGGGGATTTGATCTATGCTCCGTCTTCCGATGCTCTTATTGTTCTCCGGCGCCGCGCTGCTGGCGCAGACCGCCACTCCTCAAACCATTCTTCTTTGGCCGGAGGACGCACCCGGCGCGCAGGGCGACACAGATGCGGATAAGCCGTCTCTCACGATTTTTCCGGTTTCAGGCGCAGCGAAGGTTCCGACCGGTGTGATCGTTTGCCCCGGCGGCGGCTATCAAAATCTCGCGATGGACCACGAAGGCAAACAAGTCGCGCTATGGCTCAACAATCTGGGGATCTCCGCGTTTGTTTTGAAGTATCGGCTAGGACCGAAATATCATCATCCCGTCGAGATGTGGGATGGCCAGCGCGCGATCCGTTACGTTCGCGCTCATGCGGCGGATTTCGGTATCCAAACCGATCGCATCGGGATCTGGGGCTTTTCGGCCGGCGGCCATTTGGCATCCACGACCGGCACTCACTTCGACTCTGGCGATTCCGGCGCGTCAGATCCAATCGATCATCAGAGCTCCCGTCCGGACTTCATGATCTTGGCTTATCCAGTCATCACGATGGGAGAACCGAATCTGCATTTGGGTTCCCGGCGTAATCTGCTGGGCGAGAAACCGGATCCCGCACTCGTTTTACTGATGTCGAACGAGCTACAGGTAACCAACCGGACTCCGCCTACGTTCCTGTTTCACACGACGGATGACAACGTCGTCCCGGTTGAGAACAGCGTGCTGTTCTATCTGGCATGCCGAAAAGCCGGAGTTCCAGCCGAAATGCACATTTACCTGAAAGGCCCGCACGGAGTCGGACTGGCCCCCTCCGATCCAGTCCTGCGCACATGGCCGGACCGCCTCGCCGATTGGTTGAAGGTGCAGGGTTGGCGTTAGATCGTCCATCGGAGGTCCCGGCCGCCAAACTCGGCGCGGTGCGCAACCTACTGGAACTCATGATCGACGAATATAGCAACACTCTCAGCCCCTTCGAAGCCAAAGCGGTTGCGCAAGCCGAGGAGTGGCTCAAACACAACGAACCTATTCCACACGAGCAAGTCTTGGCTGAACTGGGCGTTAGCCCAGAAGATTGGGAACGCATGTGCAACGAACCCTTACCCATTCCAGGACCGATTGATACGTTAGAAAGGAGAGAGTTGCCGATGCTTTCAGATAAACAACACGCCCTCGAACTGCTCGATCAACTCGGCCCCGGCCAGCTCGCCGCTGTCGTCCACCTGCTCGAAGTCATAGTCCAAGAAGAGCCAGAGCCGGTCACCGAGGAAGACCGCCGGCGCTTCCACGAAGGACAAGCTTGGTTTGCATCGCGCGGCGGCAAGGGCATTCCCATGGAAGATGTGCTGGCCGATTTTGGGCTCAAGCCCGAGGACTTTCCTCTCAAGTAATGCCTTACCGCATCGATTGGCTCGATGAGGCCAAGGCCGACGTGCGCCGCCTCGACCGCGCGACGGCGATGCGCGTCTTTGAAGGCATCCTGCATTACGCCCGCACCGGCGGTGGCAAGGTGGAACCGCTGCACGGCGACATGGCCGGCTCTTTTCGTCTCCGCCTGGGGGACTACCGCGTGCTGTTCGCACTTGAGGAAAACGTCATGCGTATTTTCGGCGTCCGCAACCGCAGAGAAGCGTACCGCTAAGGTCCGCGCCCATTCTCTCCGAATCGATCCAAATCATCTCATTCACTTGGAGCTTCTGTTAAAAACAGGACCTGAATCAGCAGGGCAATCGTTCTAAACGAGACGGCTCACCAGTTCCCCAAGATCAATCGGGCTTCCATCTTCACTTCCCCGCGGCAGGGAAGGTGCGATCGCCAGCGCTTCGTGATGATCCTCGAACCAGACCAGAAACCCGGCCTGATCTGCGCCCGATAATCGCTCTTGATTGATCCAGGTGTAGTATGCGCCCATGTCGGCATCGATCAGTGAACCTTCCGGGTCCGGCACGGGCCGTTGTTGGGTTCCTGCGAGTAGTTCCCGCATGGATTGCTCGCGCTGCCGGGCCGTGAAGCGCGCGAGTAGAGTGAGCGGCTGGGCGCGGCGCAACGCCTCGCGGGCGGACCATTGCACAAAAGTTGTGCTGAAAAGCTGCGTTCCAGAACCCTCCGTTAGAATGCTGACCTGAAAGCGATTCAAAATGGCCTGAGCTCCGTCGCCGTTCAGACCCAGATCTTCGGGCCTCATTTCGGCTAACATGGTCCGCAGCGCTTCCGGTCCTGCGCCGCCCCTCTGCATGATGTTCCTCATTTTCGTCACCAGCGCGGAGCGAACCGTGTCCAGTGAGCCATAGGACATGCAGGTCAATCCGGGGCTCGCGCTTCCTTCATTTCCACCATCGATATACCAGTGACCGAACGCAACCGGGTACGCCGCCGCACGCGCGGCCAAGGTTTTAACCAGCAATTCGCGACCGTTCTCGGGCCGCACGTTATGGAAATAGACCCCCTCGGGCCGCAGCTTTCGGAACAGTGGATACTTGTTTACCGCGACCCCCTGGCCGACGATCACCATGCCCAGCCGTTTGGCTTGAAGAGGTTCAGGCGGCGCGGCGGTGTTCAGTTTGTGAACGTACTCGATGGATGCTGCTCGAAAAGCATCGATCTGATGCGTCGCCCAGAGATGGGCGGTCAGCTGTTCTGAAAACTGAAGAGGCTGATTGATCCAATCCACGGTCTCAAGTTGCGAAGACAACCGCAATGCGGCAAACGCCGACATGGATTCGCGAAACTGCTCTGCGGAGAGCGAACTCAGGTAAGCGAGCTGGTTGTCCAACTCCTTCCGTTCCGCCGGAAATTTCCAATCGTATGCAATGATTTCCCTCAGCAGCAGCGGCAAAAACGCGAGCGGCAATTGCTGCAAAAGAGCGATGTGGTTAGTCGCCATCTGCTTCGCGAGCGGTGGGTAGTGGGCGAAGTCCGCGGCGCTGAGCTGGTTCGGCAGCATGAAAGCTAAAGCACCTCGCTCAGAGGCTTACCCTTCGAAAGCTCCGGTGAGAATCCGAGCATCGAGCCGAGCGTCGGCACCAGGTCCGTCGATTCAACCGCACGATCCACCACAACGTTCTCCCGAATGCCCGGCCCTGTGACCATCATCCAAGTGGTCCGCGATAGCGGGTCGCCCGTTCTGTGGTGCTGAAAGCCGTTGCCCCCGGCATCGGTATCCGAATCGCGACCGAAATCCGGAAGAATGAACATGGTCGTCTTGCGCGCGTATTCCGGTTCGTTTTGAATCGCGCTCCAGATCTCCGCGCATAAACGATCCGAGCGCTGAATGGCGTCTATGTAGAGCGAATATGTCCCCGAGTGGGCGATGTCGATATCGTGCAGCGTGATCCAAAGCAAGCTGGGTGCAAGCTGCCGCATCAGCTGCCGCGCGATGTAGACCGAGAGCTCGTCGGGACTGGCAAGACTGCGGGCGTGCGCTGTGAAATCGTCGACAGATAACTTCAGAATCTCCGCCATCTGTCGCAATTCAATCTCGCTGCCGCCGAGCTTCGGAGTATAGAGCGGCGTTTCGTAATTGTCTCTCAGAAGATGCTCATACTGGCTCTCGCCCTCGGAGGAGAGCGCTGCCGCCAACAAGCGCTTCGGCAGAATCACACCCGCGCCCGCTCCCGGTCCGTAAGAGCGGTGGCCGCTTTCCCCAATACGATTGAAGCCATTGCTCGGCGCGACCACCCACGTATCCGTAGCGGGGCGTTTCAATTCCTTCCGGTAGTATTCGAAGACCGTCGGGTAATCGGGAGGAACAGCCGCGAAATTGTTGAATGTCTCATACACCCCGGTTGCAAGACTCGCCGTAGCCACATAGTGCCCGAGAATACCCCGGTTCACCACTTGAGTGAAAAACGTCGATTGCGGGATCAATTGATTCAGAAGGTGCGGAATGTTCTCCTGTCCCTCCGGCATGAAGGTCTCTTCGTCCCGAGCGCCCCCTCCAAAAGTGACCACCACGACCTTTCGGCCGGGAGGCAACGTCATTGCCTGCAGCGGAGCAAATCCGAACAGGGCCGCGCCCGCACTCGCGCCCGTAGCCGCTCGCAGGAAATCCCGCCTCGTCCAGGAAATCGCTTGTGCGAGTTCTCGCGGAGAACGGGCGTCTTTCACCGCAATGTCACGCCGAATATCCACCTTTTGAAACCGGTTTCCTGATTTTCTCATTTTCTGCCGAGAATTATTTCCCGCGCGGGTGCAACCGGCAGTGCGACTGCCGCATCGAAACCGATGTACTCTGGGGTGGAGGCACTATGAACTGGAGAGTTGCTGGGTTTCTTTTAACATCTGCGTTCAGCTTTTCGGCTTTCGCTCAAATGCAACCGGGCATGCCGCCGCGCAACCTGCCTTCCGATTACGCTGCAACATTCCAAACCAAGAACGCCACCTATGCCGCTTCGCTTCTGCCTGCCGATCAGGTCAAGCATATTTTCGCCGTTGATATCAGCAAAACCTATGTAGTTTTCGAAGTGGCGTGTTACCCCGCGCAGAACGGCAAGGTCGGGATTGGACCAGACGATTTCCTGGTGAAATCCGGCGGAAACTCCGAGTTTATTCATTCTGCCGACGCGGTCACCGTCGCCTCTGTAATTCAAGAGAAGAACACGCCGCGGCCACCCTCCGGAAGAGATGTAGCGGTTGTACCTTCGGCCACGGTCGGGTACGAAAGCGGAACGGATCCCTACTCAGGCCGGCGCGTGCATGGCGTTTACACGGAAGCCGGCGTAGGCGTCGGGGCCAACCCAGGCCCTGACCCTCGGTTTCCACCACCGCCGGGCAGTTCTCCCTATGATCGTCAGGTTCTCCAGGCGCAACTCGCGCAAAGAGCTCTGCCCTGGGGCCAATTCACTACGCCCATAGCCGGGTACCTATATTTCCCGGCATCACGACTCAAGAAAAATTCGAACGGAACCTACGAACTGGACTACTTAGCCGACAATTCATCGCGAGTACAGCTTCAAGTCCCCACGAAAGGCCGCTGACCCGGCTGCTGTAAGCCCACTCATAACTTTCATCGGAGACTTGCGCCGAGTGTAAGAATAGGGGTGCTCCCATTCTCCCTGAGTCTTCGGAGATAACGAGACATTCTCACGAGGCTATTCATTGCGTAACGCGACGGCAGGGTCCACGTGAGCCGCGCGACTAGCCGGCAGCATGATAGCCGCTGCTCCGACGCAGGCCACCAGCAGGACGACTCCCGCCAGCATACGCGGATCCGTCGGCCGAACTTCGTAGAGCAAATTCGCCATCCATCTTGCAATTACGAAAGTAGCCCCAAGCCCGATCGCTAGTCCGAAGAGAATCGGGCCACTACCTTGGCGCACGACGAGGAGCAATAAGTCATACGTTTGCGCGCCGATCGCTAGCCGGATTCCGAACCCACCGAGTCGCTGAGAAACCAATTGTTAGATCACGCCATATAAGCCAACTGCGGCGAGCAAGATGGCTGTGACGGCAAACACCGCAACCAGAGCTGCACGGAATCGCGCGAAGGACAAGAGCCGCGAAAGATCGCTCTCCATGCTTTCCAGGTCGTCGCTGTGCGGGATCCGGCTATCGACAGTGTCCAGGGCAGCTTCTACTCCTCTGATCACCGTTCCGTTGTGCGCGCGAACGAGTAACACAAACTGCTCGGTCGGCGCCTGCAAGACAGGTCGATACAGCAATGGGTTTGTCTGCCAGCTCATTTCATGCATCAGACTGCTGTGCTTGCTGTCTTCAACAACTCCTACAATCCTCAACCACGGATTGGTATGCGTTTCGTTCCGCAGCCGCACTCGTTTCCCGAGTGGATTCTCTCCTGAAAAATATCGACGCGCCAGCATCTCGTTTACGATCGCAACCGGCTCGGCTGCTGCTTGATCGCGATCATCGAAAAGGCGTCCCTTAAGAAAATGCGTCTCGAGAACCGAAAAGTATCGTGGACCAATCGATGCGCTCCCGACATCGTTCATTTCGGCAGTTTGCCTACCCGGCTCTCCGTCGATTTCTAACACGCTGGAACCTCCTCCGTACAAAGGAAGCTCGGAACCCAAGGTGGTTCGTTTGTCCGGAAGCGTTCGGTCCAGCGCTCGCAGAAGCGCTTTGTAGAAGCTAACCCTGGCAGCATCATTCGGATAACGATCGGCGGGCAGATACAAACTCGTGAACCGCAGGTGATGCGGATTAAACCCGAGCGATGCGTTTTCCATGCGGTATAAACTGCTCACCAGCAAGACTGCTCCTGCCAGCAGCAGTACGGAAAGCGCCATCTCTACCGTTACGAACGCGCTTGCAAGGTGCTGACGTGAATCCTGTCGATCTGCGCTTCGGCCTCCTGCTTTCAATGCGCTGTTCACGTCCACACGTGAGGCTTTCACGGCCGGCAGTAAGCCAAAAATCAAAACAGTCGCAAGTGTCAGCAAGCCGCTGAATGCAAGCGCTGTCAAATTAACCCTTACCTCCGAACCCACGGGTAGTTCGATGGGATTTGCGCGATTAAACCATCTGATCACGCCCAAGGCAATCGCCACGCCGCCTACCGCTCCAAGAGAGCCGAGCACGAGCGACTCTGTCAAGAGCTGTCGCATCAATCTCGCCGTACTCGAGCCCAAAGCGGCGCGAACCGCGAGTTCGCTCCCCCGTGTCAACGAGCGTCCCAACAGCAGATTCCCCACGTTTAGACACGCGATCAGCAGTAAAAAGAGCACCGCGCTCGCCGCCAGTCCGATGGTAGTCCGCAGAGTGCGACTTGCCAGAAACGTGAACTGATCCTGAAGGTAGAAAACCGCTGCAGTCCGGTATCGCTCTTCGGGATCATGTTGCTGGACCGCGCGATGAATCGCCTCCACTTCGTTCTGCGTCTGTGACAGTGTCACCCCCGGCTTCAGCCGCGCGAAAGTTCCGACAATCAATTTCTCGCGAGGCGGTTTCGAACTAGGGCCGGCTAGAATCCAGAGCTGTGTTTGTCTCGGATAAAAGCTGAAGGTGGGCGGCATCACACCAACAACGGTGCAGGGTTGGTCGTCAATGGTCAGCCTAGTCCCAACCACATCCGTTCTCGCGGCCAGCTTTTCTCGCCAAA
>JAFASD010000481.1 GCA_019244945.1 Acidobacteriaceae bacterium
ACGCACTTGCATGTGCAGGACAACAAGTTGTTTATCCAGGGCGCAGCACCTTCGGAGCAAGTGAAGAACGATGTTTGGAACCAGATCAAGGCGGTTGATAGCACTTATAGCGATCTCACCTGCGATCTGAAGGTGGATCCGAGCATAGCGTCGCCCCAGACACAAAGTGCTGCGGCGACGGCACAAGGTTCAGGCGGGAGTCGAACTTACAAAGTGCAGCCGGGTGATACGCTATCTAAGATTGCTAAGCAGTATTACGGCAACGCCAATGATTACAACAGGATCTTTGAAGCGAACCGGGACAAGCTTCAGAGTCCGGATAAGATTCAGGTCGGCCAAGAGCTCGTGATTCCGGAGTAGAGTTCCGGATCGGGGACAGGGCACAGGTAAAACTACTGTGTTCCTGAAGTAGATTGGTCGATGAAGCTGGCGACGTTTTCCTTCATCTTCCTGAGAGAATCTAAATCGAGATAGACCATGTGACCGGAATCGAAGGTCGCATAGGAAATATTGTTTCGATAGCGGGGACTCAGATCGAGGTGATCCATCGTGTAATTGGCGGCGTAGTAAGGAGTGGCCAGATCATAGTAACCTTCGAGCACCCGTACCTTTAGATAAGAATTCTTAACGACAGCTGCGCGAAGAGCACTAGCGGTATCGGGAAAGCCCTCACCGGCGGATCCCCAGTCCCATTTCATCGCTGGTCCCCAAGTCTGGTAAGCGGTTGTGTAATAGGGCATGTCCGTCTTGTAATTCAGCTCGCGGCGGACATATTCGTTGAACACCGATGTGAACGGCGGACCGGTTTCCGAGCTAGTGGGGTCATAAAACCGCGTTTCGGCAAAACCCTCTGGATCAGGACCGCTGAAGCGCCCGTCGAGACGTCCCACCCGAAGCTTCTGATCAGCAAGAAGGTAGTGAGTGAAACATTGAACATCAATGCGGAGATTGTATTGGTCGATGATTTCTTTGCTTAGGCCTGTATAACGGGCCAACCCATCGATGGCAGCCTGCCGTTCCTCTTGCGTCATGGCGTCTCCTTTGGCCAGGGCGCGCGTGTACTCGTTGGAAGCCCATTTTTCTACTTCGGCGCGGGTCTTCTCCATGTTCTGCGCCAGATCTTGAGGAAGCTTGTGGTGATAGGCAGCAATCATCGTATAGGTCGGAAGAATCAACGGGTAGGCAAGGTCGTTGGTTTTGTTGAACTCGAGGGTTTCGAAAGCCAAAACAGTGGAGAGGAGAATGATGCCGTTGAAGGAAATGCCTTTATCCGCCAAATAGCCGGAGACGCCCGCTGCCCGGGTGGTGCCGTAGCTCTCACCCAGGAGATACAGAGGCGATGACCAACGCTCGTTCCGAGTGATGTACAAGCGAATGAATTCGCCGAAGGCTTCGATATCGCCCTTCATTCCCCAGAATTTTTTTAACGTCGTGGTGCTGGATGGACGGCTGAAGCCCGTTCCGATGGCGTCGACGAGAACGAGATCGCTCTTATCGAGCAGTGTGCTCGTGTTATCTTCCAGCCGGTATGGCGCAGCCGGCATGAAACCTTCCTTTCTCAAAACGACCTTGCGTGGACCGAGCGCTCCCATATGGAGCCAAATGGAGGCCGAGCCGGGGCCGCCGTTGAAGGCGAACGTCAGAGGGCGCTGACCCGCGTCCGCTCCCTCCAGCGTGTAGGCAACATAGAACATCAGCGCTTCGGTCTTGTTGGTGGCGTCCTTGATCGGTAGGCGGCCCGCAGTTGCTGTGTAACGGAGCAATTTTCCGTTGACCTGAATCTGGTGATGAGTGACTGACGGCGCGACCTCCGTCATGTCGAAATGTTGCTCCTGGGCAGGCGTGCGTCCCTCTTCACCAGGCGTAGTTGCGGCTGGCGTTTGTGCTCGTTCTTGTGGATGCTCTGGTGGATTCTGGATCGCTTCCTGAGGCGGCTGCTCAGTTCTGGGAGGAGTTGCTTCGCGAGCAGGCGCGGTTCTTTCCACCTGTGACTTTGGCGGGTTCGCTTGCTGCGCCGCTGAGGCCGAGCCGAACCCGAGCAATAGCGAGATTAAGAATGAGAGAGAGTTTTTCATACGTAGGGCCGCTCGTTACAATGTACAACGCGCCAAAACGCGCCGGTCGAGCACATGGGCCCCAAGCGCTTGAGTACGGGGTATACGTACCGTGACCGCATTCGACTTGACGGCCTTTGCGTAGAACTGAAGTCGAATTTGGCGCGATGCCAGGCGAGTTTGGCGTTTTGACTACGTGCTATTGCCCACTAAACTCGTGGCTGCCGCAGCAAGGGACGCGGCTACGGGTACGGGTAATCCCATTCTTCTCTAGTACATAAGCGCTGCGCGACATGTTTCCCTTGGTGTTTCCAAGCCGCTAGAATCGGGTCATTCCTACTACAGGAACATCAACAGAATTTATCGGAGGACCTGATCTAAATGATCAAAAGATTTTCAATTCTAGCGCTCGGCTTGGCAATTGCACTGCCGTCCGCTTTTGGTTCACCTATGGTGTACCTTTCCTTACAGGAAACCGGATTTGCCGCGGATACAGCCAATTCCAGTTCGGGATTTGTCTCACTCACTACCGGCAGCTACGGGGATTTCCAAATCAATAACGTGACCGGTACCGGTTCGCCTGTTTTTAGTGCGCCGGACCTGAACCTGCAAACGCTTAACGTTTCGGCAACAACTCTTTCGTCGTCTAAGACCTTGACTATCGAGCTGACCCAGACCGGAATAACGGGGGTTCCCACTCCTTTCAACTTCGATAACGCCTTCACAGGAATACTGAAGGGTGTTACGAGCGAGACGCTCACCACTTACACCGATCCCGGTAATACGGCCTTCGCAACAACCGATATGGTTGCGACGACAACCTTCACCACGTCGGGTGCGAACTCGGTTAACCAAATGGCCATCGCGCCCACAGGCACTCCGTTTTCGGAAACCGAAATCATTGTAGCCACATTCGGGCCCACGACCGGCGTATCAGACAGCCTGGATTCCAGCATTCTTATGGGATCTGCCGTTCCTGAGCCGACCTCGATCGCCTTGCTGGGTGGTGGTCTGCTGGGTCTGGCCTTAATTCGCCGCCGTTCTTCTAAAAAAAGCTAGCCAGAAAATCATCCGAAGGCTGGCCATCCTGCTCCTTGTGACTTCGGCGGCGGGTGCTCCAACCTCCGGCGGACACCTGTCGTCGCTACTCCTCAGCGGTTTCTGCCGCTGAGGAGCTTTTTGCGTTGTTAGCGCCAGCTCAAGCTAGAGCTGCGAGGAATTGCGCGGCGACGCGCTTCATTTCGTAATTCTCGACGTGCTGCTTTCCGGAAGTTGCCAAGCGTGTTCGCAGGTCGGAATCGAGATACAGATGGTAAATTGCTTCGGCCAGAGCCTCTGAATTGTCGGGCTCAACGAGTAGCCCATGCTGCACGACTTCAGGCACCGCGGCTGCTCTTGCGGCAACAATGGGTTTTCCGGCTGCCATAGCTTCGAGAAACACAATGCCGAAGCCCTCTTGAACGCTGGGCAGGCAGAATATGTCTGCGCGGTTGTATTCGCGCGCAAGTTCCTGGGCAGTTGTATCGCCCCGCCAGTTTACGACGTTCTCGAGGCGGAGGCCGGCTGAGAGCTGTCGTAAGCGGCGAGATTCAGGTCCACCTCCGACAATGCGGATCTCTAATCCGCGAATCTTTTCGCGTAGGATTTGCGCGGCGCGAATCAATACGTCTACTCGCTTGCGCGGATAGAAACGGCAGACGCAAAGGACGGTGAATTCGCGCTTGCGAGGAGGGGCGGGATTGGCGGCGAAGAGGCTACGCCATGCGTCCAGATCTATCAATTCCGGGACCACAATCGCGTTGCGTACACTGTACAATTCTTCCAATCGTTGAGAGCAAGAGCGGCTGATTGTAATTACGCGCTCCGCTCTTTGCGCGTGTAGTTTTTCAAGATGCGCTTGCAGAGCGAGGCTCGCCCGTGTAAAGCCGCGCTCGAACCGGACTGCATCTCCGAGGACGCCTTTTATGGCTGCGATGTGCGGAATTCCGCGCCGCCTAGCTACTCGGTAACCGTCCAGGTCGAAACCGACTGTGACGTCTGCGGAGAATTGCGTAAATCGTAATCGCTCATTGAAAAGAATCCGTTCCGCTGTAAATACAGGGAAGTGGACTTTAGGCGTGATCAGTTCTACGTCTCCGCCTAGCGCCTGAATGCCTCGCGCCAGAGTCTGTATTCCGACAAAGCAGCCGCTTCCGCGCGTCACATTGAGCGGAATGGCGGTGATGAACTGAAGCTTCAATCGAGTAGCGATCGTAAGGGAGCGCGAATCAATTCGGTGACGGCGCCGTAAGACAGATGGGCGACGAACTCCGCAGTTTCTGAGGACGTTTTTGAATGAGTGATCGGCGGGGCGAGCCCGAACGCCGGGACTGCGATGACATGCGCGCCGACCCACAACGCGGCGCCAAACGGAACTCCTTTCCCGAACGTGATGGGAGGAAAGAATTCGGCAGCCACGCTATAGGCCGTGGCCATGGATGCGCCAAACGCGTAATGCACGATCGATCCCGCGATTTTCTTTTCCGATGCGTTGAAATCGCGCCGGAGTATTGGGCGGGCGATTGCGCGGGCCACGATGACGGTGGGATCTTCCGATGTCTGCTGCGAGTTTTCGGCGCCTATGAGGCGCAGAACCAGACCATGGGTCTGGCCCAAAGCCCAGGAGGCCGCCAATCCTGCCGCGGCGCCTGCTACGAGCGCTCGCAAAATAGATCGGCGTTTATACATGTTGAGGACGCGCTAAGGAGCGAATGAGAGTGCCGGAGCACTCGGGCTGTTCTCGCGGGCGCTTTAACGTCCGCCGAGTGATCTCCGCAAAGCAGGGGAGACGGCAAGAACCCTGCACCACCTTCCCTCACGTGGGTCACGAGCACTGGACCGTTGCTTTCCTGACGCCGTCCTCCTTCGGTTAGCAATTCGGGGTGAAACAGCAAAAGGCCCGTCGGTCCGATCTCGATTCTATCGTGAACGTCGGAGTAATCAGAGCCGCAAAATACAATTTAGTTGAGAATGCCGAGCTGATCCAAGGAAAGCGGCGATTCGGACGTTCCGACAACATAATAGGGCAGGAGGCGAAGCATCAATACCGGGCTAAAACAATCGGAGGACCTCGGGACCTTGTACCGGAGGGCTTTCGCTGACGTTGGAACCCAGGCGCTCTGGAACAAACGCCGGCTCGATAACCCGACGAAGGAAGACGCTCTCGTCATAGCACGCGCGCTGCGTATTGAGGGAATCGTGAGGCACGCCGCTTGGCGGAACAGATCGAACAGGCCTGCCGTGCCGCTGTCTAGGATTCAAACGGAGATTCTCAAGTTCACTGCTTAGGATGTTTTCTGTATCTTCAACATTCAGTTGACCTGGCGACGAATAAGGTTATGGGCGGGCCGCCACGAGTTGCGCGACCTCATAGACGCGGTCACCGTCAACGAAAGAATTCTCTCGCTAGGAGCGGTTATCTGGGCGGCGGTTGAGAAGTCACCGGGCTTCACGCCCGAAGGGTTGTTGCTGAATGGCGAGCATTGTTGACGAGCGAACCGGTGGATCCCCAAAAGAGATTTGAACCCGGTTCCGCAAAGCGCTCGACGAAGCGGAAGAATTCGTCAGCCGCTGCCGACAGACCGCCTGGGCCTGCTATTTGTCAGAAACGGGAAGGCCCTCCAGCCCGATCCCGACCGCCTGGAGAGTTATTAGCATCACGCCGGAACACGGAGCGGGCATTGGCCCAGCAATCCCGAGATCGCCGCTGCAATGTTAACGCATTGGTACAACACAGGCGGAGCCCTCTAGAAGATCAAAGCGCGGATCAAGTTTACGCTATCCACCCGGAGGAGGTTAATTATGAAAGCTGTATTGATGATGCTAAGACTGGTTATTCTGGGAGCGTTGGGAAAGCGCAGCAAGCTCCCAATTGCGGTCCACTCCAGGTGAAAATGATTCCTTCAGAAGTTGACTTCTCCAAGCTATACTAAAAGCGGAGTCTCCGATTTGAAGCTACGCGGTTTCGTGCGTCTTTTCACGCACATACAGCTACTCCCCGTTCTCGAAAGCGGCGAAGAGACGACGCTGATCGGCGGCCAGGCAGTGATGGAAGGCGTCATGATGCGGTCGCCGCATAGCTATTGTGTCGCTGTCCGCAAGCCGAACGGCCACATCGTCACCGAAGAGAGCCCGTTGCCGAAACTTTCGGACCGGTATTCGATTTTCAAATTGCCGGTGATTCGCGGGTTGGGCACGCTGGGGCAAGCCATGTGGCTCGGCGCGCGGGCGATGAAGTTCTCCGCGGAACAGGCGCTCGAGGAACACGGCGTCACGCGCGGTAACCGTGAGGAGAAGGCGGGCAACGGCTGGGCGACTGCTTTGAGCGTGCTTTTTCCGGTCGTTTTCATGATCGCGTTGTATAAGTTTGTTCCGTTGTACCTGGCTACGGTTCTCGCCAAACACGTGGCGGCGTTGAGCAGCCGGTTCGCGATCAATATGGTCGATGGCACACTCCGCATCGTCATCTTTCTCGCTTTCATTTATCTTTTGTCGCGTTTGAAAGATATTCATCGGGTCTTTGAATATCACGGAGCCGAGCATCGGGTCGTGTTCAACTTTGAGTCCGGCCAGCCGGTCACAGTTGAAAATGCGCAGCGCTTTGTGACTTGGCATCCGCGCTGTGGCACCAGCTTCCTGATGGTGGTGCTGATCCTCGCGCTCATCACCTATGCGTTCTTGCCGATTGACAACTTCTGGGCGAAATTTGCCTGGCGCATCGCACTACTTCCCGTGATCGTGGGCGTCAGCTATGAAGTGATCCGATTTGCCGCTAAGCACCAGCGCGGTCTGATGTCGGTGCTCACACGTCCGGGCCTCTGGTTGCAACGCGTGACCACCCAGCCGCCATCTAGTTCCCAGACCGAAGTCGCGATCCAGGCGCTCGAACGAGCGATGGTGCTCGAAGAGTCACAGGGCGGCGAACTGGTCATCGCCTGACCAGATCACACATCGGCGGCATCCATGGAATATATCGATCGATTAAACGAAGCGGAAGCGCGATACGACGAACTCACCGCGCGGATGGCCGATCCCGCTGTTATCAACGACTCCGACCAATATCGCAAGGTTGCGAAAGCGCAAAGCGAGTTAGGCGAACTCGTATCGAAATACCGGGAATGGAAAAAAGCAGAGCAGGAACTGCGCGATGCGCGCGTCATGCTGAACGAGACCGATCCTGAGCTTCGGCAAATGGCCGAAATGGAAGTAGCCCGGCTGGATCCCGAAGTCGCGGCAATCGAACAGCATCTGGAAATCTTGCTTCTGCCCAAAGATCCGAACGACGAGAAAAATATCATTCTGGAGATTCGGAAGGGCGCAGGCGGCGACGAGGCCTCTCTCTTTGCGAGCGAAGTGTTCCGCCTCTATACGCGTTACGCCGAAGAGCAGGGCTGGAAAGTCGAAATCACATCGATGAGCGAATCGTCAGTTGGCGGGCTGAGTGAAGTCATCGCGATGATCAGTGGAAACCAGGTCTACAGCCGCCTGAAGTACGAAAGCGGAGTGCACCGGGTTCAGCGAGTTCCGGCTACGGAAACGCAGGGACGGGTTCACACATCCACGATCACCGTTGTGGTGATGCCGGAAGCTGATGAAGTGGATGTTCAGATCGATCCCAAAGACATTCGCATCGACACCTTTTGTTCCTCTGGTCCGGGCGGGCAATCTGTGAATACGACTTATTCGGCCGTGCGCATCACTCATTTGCCGACAAACACGGTGGTTTCCTGTCAGGATGAAAAATCGCAGATCAAGAATCGCAGCAAAGCCATGCAGGTTCTCCGCTCGCGTTTGTATCAGATGGAACTGGAAAAACAGCTTGCCCAAATTGGCGCTGAGCGGAAAAGCATGGTGGGCACTGGCGACCGCAGCGAGAAAATCCGCACCTATAA
>JAFASD010000571.1 GCA_019244945.1 Acidobacteriaceae bacterium
TCTCCCGCGCCGGCGAGTGCGGCTATCATGGTCATGCGTGTGTCGTCTGTGGCAATCAGCGCTCGTCCGGTGTTTGAGATATCGAGGAGTCGCAGAGAGGAAGGCGTGTCAGAGATTTGCCGGAGCCTTGAACGCTCAGAGACTGCATACAACACACTGCGCGTGCCGGCTTTACTGGCGGTGAACCAAACTTCCCGGCCGGATGGCGACCATGCGAGACCATCGGCGTTGCTCCACTCCGCGGTCAGCAACCGCGTCCGCCGTTTCCGGTCAACAATACGCAAATAGCCCGCGGTATCATCGCGAACTGGGTGATCGAAAAACGCGACTTGATCTCCCCGTGGAGAGACGCGAAGACAATTGATCCAACCGTTCGAGGTATAGACCGCGTTGCCAGCGGGAAATTCGACAACAGAGCCGGATTCGTTTT
The DNA here is from genome assembly GCA_019244945.1 of Acidobacteriaceae bacterium. Taxonomy (GTDB): domain Bacteria; phylum Acidobacteriota; class Terriglobia; order Bryobacterales; family Bryobacteraceae; genus Bog-105. The sequence goes on from JAFASD010000571.1 coordinate 431, forward strand.
GCCGAACCAGTGCGAGATGGGACCCGTCGGGGGACCAGTCCGCCGCCTTTGTTTTTTCGGCGATAATCGTCGGCGCACCGCCTCGGAGGGGGACGGTGGAAAGTTCTAGTCCGCTGCCCAATCCAAGTGGATCCGGCGATGCCAGCGCGAGTTCGCCCTTGCGCGATACGGACAACAAAGCGCCTGATGCGAAATCCAAAGGACGCGCATTTAGGGCGGTCAGATTCAGAAGATAAGTTTGCCGGGTGGCTGCTCCCCAATTCGCGCTATAGACGATGCTTTTGGAATCAGGCGCAAACCTGGCCGAGCCGATAATTCCAGGGCGGAAAGTTAATTGACGGAAAGCAGCCTGGTGCGGATTGGTGTTCGCCTTCGAATGAAGAAATCCAAAGACTAAGAGCAACAAGAGGACCGCGACCAAGACGGTCAACAGTTGCGCAACGCTTCCGGCAGTGTAGAGGCTAGCGCTGGAATTTTTCACAGCAACAATACCGGGGCTGGGCGCGACTTCAAAATGAGCGTCGGGTTCGGGAGCCGCGGCTGCCTGGACATCCAGCGTGCCTGGTTCCATGGTTGCCATTGGTAAGACGCGGGGTAAGTCTGCGTTCAGGACCTCTGTTACTGGACAGATGAACCTGTATCCCAGTCGTGGAAGCGTCTCGATGTAACGCGGGGCTTCCGCCGAATCACCTAGGGCAGAACGCAGTCGATTGGTAGCGGTATTGAGGCCACTCTCGAAATCGACGAATGTTCCCTCGGGCCAGAGCTTGTTGCAAAGCTCGTCGCGCGTGATCAATTCTCCCGGGCGTTCCAGCAGCGCCTCTAATACAAGAAGCGGTTTCGTCTGAAGCCTGATGCGAGTGCCCTGCTTCGTTAACTCTCCCGTTTCGGTTCGGAGCTCGAATGCGCCAAACCGGAAGATTCTGCGAGATGAATACATCGAACCACCAGAGAACGCTCCGCCCGTTACATTCTTGTTACGTCTGCTCGAAGCAGCATCCATCGCGTTCTCCCCAGTTGGAGCAAGAGAACTGCCATCTTCAGATGAAAGCCTTTAAGGCCGATTGCCAATGGCAAGAGTAGATCGGGCTACGGAAGGCTCTTGGGGTGTGTCTGCTTTTGGAATTCCAGTGTCGCAAAAGCGGTCATAGGTACCGTGCGACTATCGTGCCTCGAATGCCGCTCCCGTCGAGCTCGCGGGGTTGCTGTCTACTCTTGCTCGGACGGTGTTGCGAACCTTAATACCCAATGCGCGTACCTCGGCTTGCTCTGCTTCCGCGAAACGTTGTTCCTTCCTCAAAACTTCGGCATATTCGCGTAACCACGATGAAAGCAGCGGACTATCAGAACCTGCTGAGGCTTCTAATTTAATGATTGCGTTGCGATAAGCATCCTCGGAGGCTTCGATCTGATTCGAAGAGCGGTAGACCACGGCCAGGTTGCGGACCGTTTTGGCGACTTCAGGATGATCAGGCCCCAACGCCTTCTCCTGTATGAGCTCGCCGCGTCGGTACAAGGCGATCGCATCCTCGTATTTCTTTTGATAGAAGAGCTGTGACGCGACATTCTCTAAATTCGAGGCCACTTCGGAATGATCCCGACCGAGAGCCGCTTCATTGATTTGAAGTGCCTTTTCATATAGCTCTTGGGCCCGTTTGTGATGTCCTTTCTTGGACTCGAGCTCTGCGATATTGGACAGCGTTGCCGCGTATTTGGGACTGCTAGCGCCGCCTGTTCTTATCCAAAGATCGGCTGCTTTTTTATATAGTTCTGCCGCCTGACGGGCATCGTTTTGTGCAAATGCAACCATCCCCAGGTTGTTCCAGATAACGGCTCGCAGAGGGTGTTCGCTTCCCGGAGAGCTAGCGACGATTGCTAGGGCCTGTAAGCTGTGCTCTCGTGAAGCATCAAGCCGACCTATTTTCCTCTCGAGAACTGCAAAATTGTTCAACACCTCTGCAAGGCCTGCGCCGGAATCGCTCCGATCACCCTTCTGCAAGGGAATGGCCCGTAAAAACAGCGCCTCAGCTTCGGAAAACCTCCCAAGCTCAGTCAGAGTTAGTGCGAGATTATTCATGGTTCGCGCACGGATGGAATTTTTTGCTAACTGCAGCTTGCTCTCAACGTCCAATGCTTGTTGGCTCTGTTTGACGGCACTCGCATAATTACCCATTTCATACGCCAATAAGGCGGAGTTGGTGAGAACCTTCGCGTACTCGATGCGCTCCCCGTTCCATCTCCTGACCAGAGGTTCTGCAAGCTCATACAGTGGCTCAGCCTCCTTGTAGCGGCCCTGTTTGTGGATACTTAAAGCTAAATTACTTAACACGGATCCCGCATTCACGCTATTGGCCGCATCCGTTTTCTCAAGAACGGCATAGGCTGTTCGCAGCGAGCCCT
>JAFASD010000575.1 GCA_019244945.1 Acidobacteriaceae bacterium
AAAGAAACTCAGCCTAGGAGCGAACGAATCCACATCGAGGCCGGCCCGAATCGCCGCATCGATATAGGCAATGGCATTCGCCAGTGTGAATGCAACTTCCTGGATCGCTGTCGAACCCGCTTCGCGGATGTGATATCCGCTGATCGAAATCGTGTTCCATTCCGGCAGCTCGTGGCCTGCCCACGCAAACAGATCAGTGATAATCCGCATCGCCGGCCGCGGAGGATAAATGTAAGTCCCGCGCGCAATGTATTCCTTCAGGATGTCGTTCTGAATGGTTCCAGAAAGCTTCTCGCGCCGCGCTCCCTGGCCTTCTCCAACCAGAACGTACAGGCACAGCAAAATGGCAGCCGTGGAATTGATCGTCATCGATGTGCTGACCCCTTCGAGCTGGATTCCGCTGAAGAGAGCCTGCATGTCGGCAAGCGAATCGATCGCCACGCCGACCCGCCCCACTTCCCCGGCCGCCAGGCGATGGTCTGAATCCATCCCCATTTGTGTCGGAAGATCGAACGCCACCGACAAACCGGTTATGCCCTGCGACAGAAGAAACTTGTACCGCTTATTGCTCTCTTCCGCTGTTCCGAAACCGGCATACTGGCGCATGGTCCAGAGCCTGCGCCGATACATATCGGGATAAATTCCACGCGTAAACGGAAATTCGCCGGGCTGCTCAGACGTGGGCAAGGCCTAAGGGCGTCGAGCAATGCGCCGCGCCTTCATAAAAGACGCAATGCCAAAAGACGCCATCACGATAATGAAGATAAGCGAGAGAACGATTCCAAAGCCGTTTTTCGGTTCGCTATCCCAGCCTCGATAAAGCTGCACTGCCTTAAACACCGCGGGCACTGCGAGCATCAGGAACACCGCGCCAATTGCCTGGTTCCAAATAATCCGCGCCGGTCGCACGACCTCCGGAACCACATGCTGCGCAAACTTCCGCGCGTGCTTTACCTTTTCAGATCTGCTGATTACTGACCTGGCTACCTTTGCGGCGTCAGCGAGCTTCACTACGTCCTCATGCTAACACCGGCAAAAGAACTCAGAACGTTATCCGCGCGCCGATCTGTGCCGCGAATGGTATGCCCACGGTTGTGCCGGGACCGAAGAAATCGCCCAGCGCGCCCGCAGGTACGCGAAGTTGATTCAAGTTCGTAATCGGCTGGGTTTGGGTACACACCGCATTCAGGCAAAATGCCGTGATATTAGCCTGATTGTTTACGGGCATCGGAAACGCGGCGACGTTGGTCACGTAGTTGGCCCCAGGGTTATTGCGATTAAAGACGTTGAACAAATCGATGAAAGGCGTTGCCGACCAGCGTTCATGAAATCGGAACGGCCGGCTTACCCGCAGATCAGCCTGTATATACGGAGTGCCTCGGAACTGATCGAGATTCGTCTGCACTCCATTCACCACCGCCCGATCGTCCAGCGAATCGCCAAGGCCGTTCACATCCACCGGCGTAGTCAACGTAAAGGGCCGTGCGCTTTCAGCTTGCGTCAGAGTCGTCACCTCGAAGCCGCCCCAAAGGTGCAGCGATCCGGCGAGAACGGCGCGATGCGTGACATCTTCACCAGACGGTCCGTAATCGCCCTTGGCGAATGCATTGAGCGGGTCGCAAACTCCATTCACATAATCGAACAACTCGCCCAATACGCAACCCCAGGTCTTCGCGCTCGAAAGCGTGTAATTGAACACTAAGCTGAAGCGGCGCGAGACATTCCCTTGCAAATGAACCGATAGCCCGTCGTAGCGGGAGCGATTATCCGTGCGGAACACAGTCACATTGGGCACATATTGCTGTTGTGTGGCTAAATCGCTCGCATACAGCGGCGAAAATAATGTGTACCCGGCCTCATACTGATACCGCCTGTAAGCATGGACTCCTTCTTCGTGGGTCCAGTCAGCTCTCAGCGTCCAGCTTTGACTAAAGGCATGCTCGACCCCTGCGCTCGCGTGAAGCGCATAAGGCGTCTTGTAACCTGGATCGATCACTGCGCCGGAGCCTCCGTTCGCCGCCCCGGGAAGGCATCCCGAATCGCCTGGATTGACGCACACTCCAGGAGACTCATTCACCGCCTGGAACGCGGTCACCCAGCCGTTTTGCGCAAGATCGTTGTAGAACAGCCCGAAACCTGCGCGAAACACAGTGTTTGGCACTTGCCCCGGGGCATAAGCAATGCCCAGCCGAGGAGCGAAGGCCGCCCGATAATCATGGGGTGAAGCGTCACTTGCAAACAGCGGTATCTGGAGAGCCTTCAGGGTAAGAAGAGCGGGGTTGTCCAGCTGAGATCGGCCCGATGCAGTGAAAAGACCGAACGTCGTGTCATAACGCAGGCCGTAGTTCAACGTCAAGCTGGGCGTGATTCGCCACGAATCCAGCGCATACACCCCAAGCCGCTGCACGTTTTGTGAAAAGCTGCCATTTCCAGCGGGAGTACTGGTGCAGGTCGTCCCTGGTGTCACCGCAATCGTTGCCGTTGGCGTGCAAGTGCGATCAACCGCAAACTGCTGTGGATTATTCGCGTAAACCGTCGGGTCTTGCGGAAAGACTGTCAGATTTTCAGCCGTAGCCGCCAACGCTCCACTCAACACCGGCTCATGAATGACATCCACGCCAAAGCTCGGCGAGTGACTGCCGGACGAATGCGTGACGGCATAGCGCACCTGATATTTCTCCTGATTTCGCAAAATCGGGAAAGCCGTAATCGGGGTAACGAATTGGTTATCGCCGAATGTCTCGAACCCCGAAATAGTTTGCGACGTCGAGCTGAAAGGAAAAGCGAGCGCAAACCCGAGGTTCGAATTGCGTGCTTCGGTCAGATGGAGCCCGCTCGCGTCAAAGGTAAAAGACCCCACCCAAGTCGGATTGAAAATATATTCCTCCCCAAGCACCAGGTTCAAGTAATTCGAATGCCACGTCGCGCCCGTAGTTGGTAAAGTGCCCTGCTGCACGAACGCGTTGTCCGTCGTATAGTTGTCCATCGCTGCCCGAAGAAACCACTGCGAGCGGAAGGACTGCGACCAATCGAATCGCGTCGTTGCCAGGTAATCGCGAAATGGAATCGGCACGCTAGTCGGAACTGGAATCGATCTCACGCCTGGAATGACCCCCTGCGAAGCCAAAGACGCCAGCGCATTGAATTGAGCAAGACTGGCGGGACTATACGCAATACTCGCTTTTTCGTGAACGTTTTCTAACGAAGAAAAGAACCACAGCTTATCCTTCTTAACCGGTCCACCGATCGTTCCTATGTAGTTCTGGCGCGAGAATGGCTGCTTCGGAAGAGGAGGCGGATTCTCAATCGGATATCGCGCGTTCATCGCGGCTGAACGTTCGTAAAAAGCTTCATCCCCATGCCACTCGTTTGTGCCGCGTTTGGTCGTGATGACTACTGACCCTCCGACTGTCCGCCCCGTATCCGCGTCCTCCTGCGATGTGTGCACCGCAAATTCCTGAATCACGTCCGGTGAGAAGTTTTGCAGGAAGCCGCCGATATAGTCGTCGGAATTATCGCCTCCATCCACGGACAATACATCGTTCAGGCCGGAGCTTCCGCCGAAGGAAACCGCCGTAATGCGCGCCTTGGTGGGATCGGACGGCTCAACCGGCTCCGTACCGGGCACTAAAAACGCAATATTGGCGAAGCTGCGATGGGCCAGCGGCATAGTTTCGAGATCGTGCGCCGTAACTGTGCCTCCATGTACCGCCGTGGTTGTGTCCATCGGTTCCGTGGTGATCGAGGAAGCCTGAGCTCTTACGTTCACCGCCTGTTGTAGCGAGCCCGGACTCATTGTGACCGCAATTTCGCGTACTGAGCTGACCGTGACTGTCACAGCCGATTCGGCCTTCGTAAATCCCGGGGCACTTACGTTGAGGGTGTAAGCGCCAGGCAACAGATCATTGAAGCGAAATTCGCCACGATGATCGCTGGCCGTTTCGCGCCAAATAGAGGATTCAAACGCTCTGAGGACGATGTGCGCTGAAACGATACGGCCGCCGCTACTGTCGCTAACGCTACCCGTTAAACTGCCGCGAAAATCTTGTGCCCAACACCCGAACGGGAATATTGCCAATCCCGAAAGGAGTACACCCAGAGCGCATTTCCGCAGCAGCATCTTATCGATTATCGCTGAATCCTCCCGCTGGAGCCGCTGAGCTACCGCTCGGCTCATTGTTGTCTTTATCCCATGCTTCACGCGAAACCGCATGAATAATTTCTAGCTTTTTCGCGCTCAGCGAGGCATTCACAGCCTTCAGGTCCTTCGCCGTGAAGACATCGAACTCTTCAGCAACGTCCT
>JAFASD010000074.1 GCA_019244945.1 Acidobacteriaceae bacterium
CCGGGCCAGTTCGACCGCCCGCGCCCGAATCGCTTCTCTTTCCGCTTTCGTGGTCAGAGTATCGAATGAGATAACGCGTTGAGGTGATGCGGAGGAAGGAAAAAGCGACTGCTGCCCCATTCTCGGCGCTGGGTCTGACCTAGCTGGCGCCCGTTCGCTTGAAACTGCGAGTTCGGCGTCATAATCGTAGGCCGTAGCTGTTGCTGCAATGGGATATGTTTCGGGCGATATACGACACGGCGCATTTCGCACCCGGCGGCCGCAACGGCGGCAGCGATGATCGCCGTCTAAAATCCAAGTCTGACAATGTTGACAGGTCATCCAGCACTTTTTGCAGTCACGCTCGATTCGGCGCGAAAAAGCTTGCTACTACCTCGCGCGCCATGTTACGGTTTTCGGTTGACGCCTTCCTACGCGCTGCACTTTCCTCCAGTTTCTTTATCTAACAGAAAACCTCACGTTTGTCTAGAACATTTATTACTTAAGTTGTTCTTTTCGCTCGTTGCAGTGCTTTTTGTCCCGATCTGCGGGTTGCGGGCGCAGATCCCGGCGCATCCCCAAAAGTCCGATCTGCCGGCTGAAGATGAGATTCGGCTGTGGGGCACACTGCAGGATTCCAACGAGGAATGGCGCTATCTGAAGGGCTCGGCCAAAGTTGAGACCACGGAGATGGTTCTCACGGCTGATGAGATAGATTACAACTCCGATACACATTGGGCTTATGCACATGGCCGCGTGCACTTGGAACATTTTGCTACGGGCGACATGTTGAATGCGGATCATGGCGAATACAACCTGAAGACAGAGGAGGGCAAGTTTTATGTGGTTGACGGCACATCACCCGCAAAAATCATGACCAGCCCTGGGGTCCTTACCACCACCAATCCCTTCTATTTCCGCGCTCAGTGGGCGGACCGCATCCGGGACCGCTACATACTCCATCACGGATTCATTACAGACTGCAAGCTCCCCAAACCATGGTGGACCTTTGAGGCGCCGTTATTCGACGTGATCCCGGGTGATCGCGCCATCGCGCGCCACACTCTCTTTCGCCTGAAGCGTGTGCCGCTTCTATATCTGCCGTTCTTTTACCGGCCGCTGGGTAAAAACCCGCGTGCCAGTGGTTTTCTGACCCCCAACATCGGACACAGCTCCCTGTTCGGCTTTATGGTTGGCGGTGGCTATTACTGGGCGATGAGCAGAAGCTACGATATGACCGGGACTGTCCAATACTTTACCGCTCGGGGACCTGCATTCCGCTACGATTTCCGGGGCAAACCCAATGAAGTGACTGATTTCAATGTGAACCTGTACGGAGTGGACGATAGAGGTTTGCCACAAGCAAACGGCAAGGTTCAGAAGCAAGGAGGACTCGAAATCCAGGTGACGGGCCGAACGCAGATCCTGGAGTTCAATGGCGTCCTCGATTACAACTATCTCAGCTCCTATCTTTTTCGCGAAGCATTTGGCTACGGCTTTTCTAGTACGATCTGGTCGCAGAATAATTCGATCGGCTTCTTACAAAGACATTTCAAAGATGAGACATACACACTGAATTTCGTAGGCCAGCGCGAACAACTGTTCGAAGCCATAACGCTTCTTCACCAGACGCCAAACCAGGTTCTTATTCAGAAACTGCCTTCTGTCGAGTTCTCGGGACGGGATCAGCAGATTGCGAGTGGGCCCTTGCCGATTTGGTTTTCTTTCAATTCGAGTGGTTCCCTGATGAACCGGGAAGAGCCCTCGGGAAAAAACACTGAGAATGGCGGCCCTCCTGCTCACGTCTTTGATACGGGGCAAGTCGAGCGCATTGATGTTGAGCCACGGGTGATGACCAACTTCAACTTCAAAGGCTTTTCTTTGAATCCGAGCATCACGCTCGGGGCCACGGATTATGGAAACTCGTATACAGTCAACACCACAACATACGCGCCCGTTTCTTCGTGCGGTGGGTACCCGACCTGCCCGCCGAGCCCGAGCACCACGGTTCAGCTCGGAGGTTCAAATCTGTTCCGAAAAGATGCCGATTTCGTGCTGGATTTCAGGCCGCCAAGTTTAGAAAGGGTGTTCACGCCCCCGAAATGGCTTCATCTTGGCTCGAAGGTGAAGCACGTAATCGAAGGAGAAGCAATATACGAATACGTCACAGGCATCAACCAATTCCAAAAGATCATTCATTTCGATGCCACCGACATCCTGTCAAACACAAATCAGCTCACACTCGCGATTACGAACCGGCTGTACCGGAAGGATAAGAACGGAACTGTTAGCGAACTTATTCTCTGGCGGGTCGCCCAGGCACACTATTTCGACCCGACCTTTGGCGGCGCTGTCCTGCCTGGGCAACGCAACGTAGTCCTCGCCACCGACGAACTGACGGCGTTTACCTTTTTGGATGGGCCCCGCAATTACTCGCCGGTCAATTCCCTTCTTACTCTGAACCCATACAGCTTTTTTTCATTGGATTGGCGAACCGACTATGATCCGCTACGCCACAAGTTCATAGACCAGAGCCTTTCCGGAAGCATACGCCACTCGAAATATGCCGTTTCTATGGGAGAGACTGCAATCAAAACGAATCCCTTGCTGATTCCGGCAGCAAATCAGATCAGTTTTGGCGCATCGTACGGGAATACAAATCGAAAAGGATGGAATGTCGCAGGTTTAGCGTTTTACGATGCCCTCTTGAACAGGCGCCTGTTCGACTTGGTACAGACCTCGTATAACACGGATTGCTGCGGCTTCAGCTTTGAGCTCCGCAACTACAACCTTGGAATCAGACAAGAGAATCAATATTTATTCGCGTTCTCTGTGGCCAATATAGGAACCTTCGGCAGCTTACAAAAGCAAACGCGAATCTTCTGAAAGAGGTTTCGGGGCTATTCTTCCCGATCCGTCAACAAAGCTTGATCGAGCATCGCCGCGAAATCGCGCGTTTTCCCGTTGATGGACGTCTTAAGGTGCTGCAGCTCGCGCTCCACGGTTCGAAGGCGGTCGGCCAAATGCAGGCACGCGAGAACTGCCGTCCGACTAGCATCGAGATTGCCCGCGCGCCGCGCAATCGAGTACATCAACTCATCGATCTCACGCGCCAGTTCTTCCGTTTCGCGCGGATCCCCGGAAGTAGTTACGTTGTAAGTTTGATTGAAGATGGTAACCCGGACCGGCTGCTTGCGTGAGTCGGCTGATTCCATGGCTTTCGACGTCAGCTGGCGCTTAGCAGATCCAACTGGTTTAGCAGTTTCTCGATACGAGACTTCACTTGTTTGCGCTCGCCACGCAACTCTTCCAACTCGGCGGAAAGATACCGCACCTTCTGCTCGAGATTAGCGTGCTCGCTACGGGAGGTCGCCGACGCCGCCTGCGCTTCGTCGCGCTCAGCCCGAACAGTGTTCAAGTCCTGCTGTGCGGCTGCTAAACGTTGCTGAAGCTGATCGTTCTCGCTGCGAAGATTCGTGACGACCTGAACGGCGCGAGTGATCCGCTGCTCCAAACTCGCCAACGCGTCGATGCTCTCTTCTTGGATCACTTCCATAGAACTTCAGACGATTATTTGCTACTGAAGGTTCGCCTGATCGGCCGCCTTCGCTTTAGCGACAAGGGACAAGAAACCGGCCGAATCATTGATAGCGATGTCTGCCAGAAGCTTTCGATTCAATCCGATTCCTGCGCGTTTCAATCCACTGACAAATTTGCTGTAGGAGATGTCAGCCGCCCGGCATGCGGCATTGATACGCACAATCCACAAAGAGCGGAAGTTTCGCTTCTTTAATCGGCGGCCGACGTACCCATAACGCAGCGCCTTTTCGACAGCCTCTTGCGCAGCCCGGTTCAGCTTCGATTTCGTGAGAAAGTAACCTTTCGCGCGGCGAAGGGTTTTGTGGCGATAATCTCGCCGGTTGGTACCTCTTTTAACTCTTGGCACGTTTTCTCCTTAAGAAATTGGGAACCACAGGTTCCATTTGGGAGGCGGCAGGCACGTGCGGCGCGCTGCTCCTGCCCAGCTTGCTTCTACGAAGTCCCTAATAAGGAAGCATCGTTCTTAATTTCGCTTGATCCGTCTCATCGGCGATTACGCCTTGACCGAGTTTCCGCTTCCGCGATCTAGGTTTCGAGGTCAAGATATGACGCGCAAAGGCGTGACGTCGCGCTATCTTGCCCGTACCTGTTTTCTTGAACCGTTTGGAAGCGCCTTTGTGCGTCTTCATCTTAGGCATAAATGTGTCCTGGAAATCTTTGATGCTTGGACGGAGTCCCCATTACCCGGCGCAGGCAATTCAGGCGCGAGCGGGGTTCGGAACTACTAACAGGAGTATACCACGAGCGGACCATCTCTTATTTCCGTGAACTGGACTACTCGCCGAAACACCCCGCGACCGCTTACTTCATAGCCGTTTCCGTGGGATTTCTGTCGTTCCTATAGACAGTCCCTTCTTTCATTACAAACAGCACGCTTTGCGTAACTTTGATGTCCGCGAGGGGATTGCCCGGAACGGCGACGATATCGGCGAGCTTGCCAGGCTCCAAGGTTCCGATTTTTTCTCGCAATCCCAATAGATCAGCCGCTGACCAGGTTCCTGCTCGCAACGATTGAGCCGGGGTCATCCCGTCGGCCGCCATCAAAACGAACTCTAGCGCGTTATTTCCGTGCGGATATACCGCGGCATCGGTTCCGAGCGCGATCTTTACACCCATGGCAAGCGCCCGCCGAACCATCGCATCTTGCGCCTTGACTGCCATATCTGCTTTCGCTCGAACCAGAGGAGGGAATTTCGATTCTGCAAGTCCGCTGCGGACAGAGAGCGTCGGCACAAGGTAGGTTCCACGCTCGCGCATCATACGAAGCGCCTCATCGTCCACAAAGGTGCCGTGTTCTATGGAGTCGATTCCGGCGCGAATCGCCCGCTTCGCGCCTTCCGCTCCGTGGGCATGGGCGGCAGTCTTGCGGCGTAGTTCATGGGCGGCGGTCACCAGCGCATCCAACTCGGCCTGCGTGAGCTGTGGCACGTCTACGTCGTCTGTCGGCGAGAGCACTCCCCCCGTCGCGCAGGTTTTGATTACATCGGCTCCGTATTTGATGTTGAAGCGAACGGCAAAACGCGCCTGATCGGGAGAATTGATCACTCCATCCTCAGGTCCCGTTTCGTGATTCAGCAATCCGAAGCGGAAGCCGGCTCCTTCATCACAGTGGCCGCCGGTTGAACCCAGGGCACGAACGCATACAAGCATGCGAGGGCCGACCACGATGCCGCTATTAATGGAATTGCGAAGACCAATATCGAGGAAGTTATTGGAACCTACGTCTCGAACGGTCGTGAATCCCGCCATCAAGGTCTTGCGCGCGTTCGCGGTCGCTCGGATCGCTTTCTCCGGAATCGTGCGGGTCA
>JAFASD010000245.1 GCA_019244945.1 Acidobacteriaceae bacterium
CCGACGGTTGAGTTGTAAACCACTGTTCCGGTGGAACTGAATTTCGTCACGTAGAATCCGTTGCCACTCAAATTTTGACCCGTAACGTAGGTATTGCCGGAGCTGTCCACCGTGACTGCGGCTGCATAGCCGCTTACATATTCGGAATAGATCAGCGACGGAACGGCGACGGGATCGATCACCAGCCGTCTAGCGTGATCGTATCTGCCGATCGAAAAACTAATCAATGCCGGTTCGCCGCTCGCGCTCTTATGCAGCTGGTACCCCGCCTCGACGGGTTCACGACGTTTTCCATCTAACGATGTTTGATACGCAACCGGCTTTAGAAAACGGATATCGCCTTTGCCGAGCCGCAACAACAAATCGCCCGACGCGTCCAGATTTACTTGATCCGCGCCCGAAAATTTCAGCCCGATCGCTGCTACATCAGCATCCGGCTGCACCACAAAGTCGTATTCCAGACGGCTCGGGTTTCCGTAAAATGCAAGGTCAACGCCCGGATAAACTCCCGTGTATCGCACGCGGGAATAGGTCGGAATGTTGGTGTGCCAGGTATTCGGATTCTTCGTAGGCAAATAGTTCGCTTTTCCCGGTAGAAGCGCCTCGCCCGCCATCTCTGCGTCACCTCTGTCCCCGGCCAGATGCATGGTCACTGTACGCGACTCGTGAGCCTTGCTCCCGAATCGGAACTGAGCTCGGGAGGGATCAAGCTGCACCTCATAACCCGCCCCATGGGCCACGAACTTTGCGCCGGCTTCGGCTTGTCCTACGTTCGGCTCGAAGCTCAGCGGCATCCCTTCGAAAGAGACTTGCCGATTCAGGTTCTTCTCTCCCGCACGCAGATCAGCGGCTATACCGAGACTCATCAGGGCCGTTACGAATGCCAACGTTCTGTTCATGAAAAACTCTCCCGCAAGGCGCACAGGACTCTAGCGATCCGAGTTTGTTTCCGGAAGTGCGGACAAACCCCACGCGTCTTGGCTCAGTTAGAAATAATAGATGTTAGGAGTCTAAGCTGCCAAGCTACAAAGAAGCAAGAGGATTGTGCCCTCTCTGGTGTAGCTCCTAGTGATGCGTTGTACTAGTACCTGTAGGACATATTACGCTGAACACCCTCCAGCGTAAGCCATGATACGAATATTCCTGATTATGCGTCGCCAATTGGTTTCTTTCCTCCTTATTGCCGCCTCTTGCGCTGCCCAACAAACCGTTTACAAAGCGCCGCACTTCACGCTTTCGGCGGACCGAGTGATCCAAGGCGAATACTCCGCTCGTGCGCTCTCCACCACCGAAATCGAATCGAATTACAATCCCACCGGTGGGACGGCACAAACTGCCCGCTGGAAGCTCCAGGCAGATGTCTCCCGTTGTCCGCAATTCCACTCCAGCTATCCATTAATCGACGCGCTGTATAACATGGCGCTCGAAGAACTGCAGAGAGACATTCGCCCCGATGGCGCATTTATGGCAGGCGCCAAATGGGAGGGTGTCTGGACGCGCGACATTAGTTACAGCACGCTCCTGTCACTCGCGATCATCGATCCTGCTGCAGCTCGACGTAGCCTGCTTGCGAAAGTGAAACGGGATCGCATCGTTCAAGACACGGGAACTGGCGGCTCGTGGCCCGTATCTTCGGATCGTATGACTTGGGCGTTAGCTGCTTGGGAGATATTTCAAGTCACCGGCGATCGCGACTGGCTTCGGCAAAGTTTCAACATCATCCGCAATTCCGCCGCAGACGATGAGCACGTAATCTTTTCTCGCGAGACCGGGCTCGCGCTTGGAGAATCTTCGTTTCTGGATTGGCGCGAGCAAACCTATCCGCGTTGGATGCAACCGGCGGACATCTATAGCGCTCAAGCTCTCGGCACCAATGCAGTGCACTACCGTACGTATGAAATCCTCGCCTCCATGGCTCATCTGCTTGGCGAACCTGATGCGGGGTATCGTGCAGTTGCTGACCGCATCCGGTCAGGCATGAATCGTCTTCTTTGGATACAAGACGCGGGCTACTACGGGCAATATTTATACGGCCGCAACTTCTTCAGTCTCTCGCCACGTTCCGAAGCGCTCGGCGAAGCGCTCACCATCCTGTTTGATATTGCCGATCCCGCCCGCCAGGATTCTGTTCTCGCCTCAGTCCCCGTGATGGAATACGGCGTCCCCTCGATTTACCCCGAAACGCCCGGTATTCCGCCGTATCACAATGACGCCATCTGGCCCTTCGTTCAGGCATTCTGGAACTTGGCTGCGGCAAAACGGCAGGATGAACCCGCGCTTCTCCAGGGATTGGCCAATATTTATCGCGCGGCCGCCTTGTTCCTCACCGACAAAGAGAATCTGGTGGCGCATACCGGCAGCCCTGCCGGAACCGCGATCAATTCGGATCGCCAGCTCTGGAGTGTCGCCGGCAATCTCGCTATGGTGTATCGCGTGCTCTTCGGCCTCGAATTCCGGCCCGATGGCTTTCTCATTCATCCGGTCATCCCGGCTGAGTTCGGCGGCCGCAAGCAACTCGTCGGCTTCCCATACCGCAATGCAGTTTTTTCGTTCGAAATCGAGGGCCACGGCGCAGCCATTCGGACTATCACCTTGGATGATCAGCCTACGCGCGCCTTTATTCCAGCCACCATAACCGGATCGCACACCATCAAAATCCGCATGACTGATGATCCGTTAAAAAACATACCGGTCAAGCACGTTGAAGCGCTGGTTGCTCCGGATACTCCAACCGTTCAGAAGGTCGATAACCGTGCTGCCTGGAACCCGATCGAGGGCGCGACGGGTTATCAGATCTTTCGAAACGGCAAACCTCTGACTACTACACAGGGAACGTCTTTTACTTTACCGACCGAACCAAACGATTCCGAATACCAGGTCGCCGCCGTAACCGCAAACGCCGCGTCATTCGAGAGCGAGCCTGTTGTGGTCAGCCCTCCACCTATAGCAGTCGATGCCCATTTCGATTTAACCCGCACCCAGAACACGGATGTGATCCTCAACGTCACTGTGCCCGCAGGAGGTCGTTTCGCGATCCAATTTCGTTACGCCAATGGAAGCGGCCCAATCAATACGGAAAATAAATGCGCCATTCGCGCGCTGTTCGTCGACGGCAAGTTCGCCGGCGCCATCGTCCTGCCCCAGCGCGGCACCGATAACTGGTCTGACTGGGGCATGAGCAGTAGCCAGATCGTTTCGCTCACCCAGGGTCCTCACAAATTTGAGCTCAAATTCGAGCCCTACGACGAAAACATGAACTTCGACGTAAACCGCGCTGTGCTGGGCAACATGCTGCTGACACCGATTCGGTGAGGCACGAAGATTTACCTGTTCAGCCGCAGGATTCATTGCTACATTAAGAAGTTGTGTCAGTCGCACGGTTCGCGGCCTCCCCAAACGGGACCGCGGTTTTGAGCAATGTGAACACTCAGACTGTTTCGGACGCGGGCTCAAACGACGTTTTGCGAGCGCGGCTCGCAGAACTGGAGGCCACGGTCCAACAATTGGAACACCGCCTCAGGGTTTATGAAGGCATCTTTGAGGAAAATCCTGTTCCGACCATCGTTTACTCGGCGGATTCGCTAAACATTCTTCACGCCAACCGGAGCGCCCTCGCGCTTTATGGCTACGATCACCGGCAGATCCGCTCGCTGAGCTTACCGGATCTTTTCGAGCCCGAGCCCCACCGCACTCCGGCCGAGCTGGCAGCGCAATTGCGTAAACCTCTGAATTCCCTTGGGCCATTGGCGCACCGGAACGCTTCGAAGAAGGAGCTGGTGGTCAGCATCGTGTGCTTCAGTTTCGAGCTTGCGGGCGTTGATGCGCGCATTGCGCTGATACAGGACGAAACGGCCCGTCACATCGCCGAAGAAGCCTTACGCTCAGGAGAAGAACGCTTCCGCGAGCTTTTCGAAAACGCCAACGACGTAATCTTCCTTCATGATCTGAAGGGCACGATCCTCGCGGTCAATCGAGCCGCAGAGTACATCACAGGCTATTCGCGCGGGGAAGTCCTCGGTAAGAACTTTGCCGAACTACTGGTCGCCCCGGAAGCAAGGCAGAAAATGCAGGACAGCATTCGTGCCCACCTGGGTGGTAGCGCAACACATCAGTACGAGTTGCCGATTCTCTCGAAGTTTGGAGACCGCCGCTTCCTCGAGGTGAGCACGCGCATCATTTACCAGCGCGGCCACCCGGTCGCCATCCAGGGTATTGCGCGCGACATTACCGACCGCAAACAAGCCCAGCAAAAGCTTCTGGATTCCTCCCGTGAATTGGCCCAAAAGAACGAGGAACTCAGCACAGCCCTTCGTCTCGCCCGTGAAGCCACCCAGCTAAAGGAACAGTTCCTCGCCAATACTTCTCACGAACTGCGGACTCCCATGAACGGCATCATGGGAATGATCAATCTCCTGCGCGCCACGCATCTCACCGCCGAACAGGGCGAATACGCCGAGGCTGTCAGCCAGTGCGCCAACGACCTGCTCACCATCATCAATGATCTTCTGGATCTCTCGCAGATAGAGGCGGGGCGGCTCTCGCTCTCCCATGAGCCCCTCGACGTGCATGAGAGTGTCAAAGCCGTAATTAACTTACTCCGCTTGCGCGCTAAATCGAAAGAGCTCAGCCTCACGTATCACATCGACTCCCAGCTGCCAGCCTGTATTTATGGCGACAGCGTCCGGTTCCGCCAGGTTTTGACGAATTTGATTGCGAACGCAATCAAATTTACCGCTACGGGCGGCGTACACGTCCGAGTAAAGGCTGCTCGGGGCGGATCGCTGCTCTGCTGCGAAGTCACCGATACCGGCATCGGAGTCGAGGAATCAGTTCGCGACAGAATTTTTCAGGCCTTTTTCCAGGCTGATGGCACAACTTGCCGTCGCTTTGGCGGAACCGGCCTCGGTTTAACCATTAGTAAACAGTTGGTCGAGATCATGGGCGGCCGCATCGGAACGTATAACAACAACTCCGGCCCCGGCGCCACGTTCTGGTTCGAGTTGCCTCTCTGTGCCGCAGCGGGACTCTCGGCGGAGCCTCATCTCGCCTCTGTTTGATTTGAGCGCAGTCGCAGCTATGCAGGATTCGCATTCACCCCAAAACGCCGCCAGTCCCAACGGCGCTGCGACCGCCAGAGCTGTGGAACCCGAAGAGCCGGATCCACGTGAAGCGCGAGTAGCAGAACTTCGCAAACAGTATCTGGAAGGAACTTATCAAGTAGAGGCTTCGGAACTGATCGCTGCGATCATCGACAAACACCTGGAAGAGTAGCCGCTATTTTTTGGCCAGCCAGCCGAATCCGCGCGTGCCGCTTGCGAATTCGTACCCTGCTTTGTGAGCCACTGACTCAATCCGGCGCAATATCTGCTCCTGAAAATCCGGGAAAAACCACTCAGTCTCGTCGTAGCGCCGCGCAATCTCAAACGACAGCGCCCGTGTGGTAGCGCCCCGCGGTTTTGTGCCGCGTACATGGAGAGGATCTCCGATTAGATTGCGGCTGGATGCTTCGATCGCCATCTGCGCAAGCCGCTCCGGGTTGCAGGGCAGCAGCGGCGCGAGCGTAGCATAAACCTCCAGACCCGCTTCGCGCAGCTCCTGGATAGCCGCGAGCCGCTCTTCGTTCGATTCGCAGCGCGGCTCATAGCGGCGACGAACCTCATCGCGATCCGTCGTCACCGAAAAGCTGATGCGGAGCTTCGTGAATTTCGCTGTTTCCACCAGCAGCGCCAGATCGCGAAGGATCAATGGACCACGCGTTTGAATCACAAATATTTGGGGCGGCTTGCGAATTACAGCTTCGAGTATCTCTGGCATAACTGGCCGCTCGCGTTCCGCCGGCTGATACGGGTCCACTAGGGGAGAACAGTAAATCACTTGTTCCGGCCTCAGGCCTTGCTGGGCCAATTCGGCTGCATTGGTCTTCAGTGTCGTGAACTGTCCCCAGTGCGTCCAATCCTCGGGGTGCAACCCGCCGTAAATGCCCATCGTGGGGACGTAGCAGTAGGTGCAACCGTAGGTACAGTTTCGCGCCGGGCTGAGCGAATGGGTAAATCCCGCTTCCTTCAGAAATCCCGAAACCGGCGTAAGAACGGATTTCGCGGTGGACTCGCGAATCTGCCACACTCGCTAGTTTCCCGCAAAAGCGGCGTGTAAGATGAGGCAATGTCGTTGGACTTGTTCGATCTTTCCGGCTGCGTGGCCGTGGTCATGGGAGGCACTTCCGGGATCGGACGCGCGCTGGCCATCGGCTTGGCGGAGGCTGGAGCGGACGTCATCGCAACCGGGCGCCGCGAGAATTTGGTCGACGAAGTTGCCACATCAATTGAAAAGCTAGGCAGGAAGAGCTTACGCCGCGCGGCTGACGCATCCGATAGAACAGCTATCGACGCTTTCCGGGACGCGGTTCTCGATACGTTCGGCCGCACCGATATTTTGATCAATGCCGCAGGCCAGACGTTCCGCAAGCCGACTATCGATGTGAGTGAACACGAATGGAGCGGACTAATGGACGTGAACCTCACAGGCATGCTGCGGGCCTGCCAGAGTTTTTATCAACCGCTTGCCGAGAGCGGCCGAGGTCGAGGCATCAACATTGCCTCTCTAACCTCTTATCT
>JAFASD010000321.1 GCA_019244945.1 Acidobacteriaceae bacterium
TCAGCGAGCAGATGACGTACAACACGCCGCCTGCTCGCTCCAAGCGAAATACGTATTGCAATTTCGTGCGAGCGGCTGGAGGCACGCGCCAGCAACAAGCTGGCGACATTCGTACACGCAATCAGCAGCACTAAGCCGACAACAACCATGATTATTCCGAAAAAGGCCGACACGGCGCCAGGCAGGAAATGGCTCAGCACGTCAAAGCCCGTGACGTGCATCACATTTATTACGTCTGCGCGCTTCCAACCGTGTTCGGGGCGAATACGGTCGAGTTGCTCGAACACAGTTCGCAATCGTGCGCGTGCGATCGGAAGACTCATGCCCTTCGGCATGCGGCCGTAAAACTGAACGGCATCATCGTCGCTCCTGACCGGGATATAGATATCCGGTGAGATACCGAATCCGGCGATTGATCGATGATTCGCGGGAAGAACGCCTGCAACGGTATAGAGTCGCCCATCCAGGATCAATTTGCGCCCAAGAATGGAAGGGTCTCCTGCGAAGCTGCCGCGCCAGATTCGCTCGGACAGTACCGCGGTCGTTGTCTCGCGCGGCGCTATGCCGCGGCCGAGAAGAAACGGGTAATCCAGGGTTTTGAAATAATCGTCGGAGACCACGCCTGCATAAAACCGGCTGTTTCGGCCGCCATCTCGCCAGTTCGCCTCACGCTCGACGTTGATGCCCGCCATGCCATCGAAAATTCCTGTATCCCTCAGGAACTTGTAATCCGTCATCGACGTGGCGCTGTTCCCACCTTCCCAGATCGCGATCATCGATGCACTATCGCGGCAGGAAGGTTCGCTGAATAGCAAACTGGTAGTGATACTGAAGATCGTGGTATTCGCGCCGATTCCTAATGCGAGGCAAAAGATCGCCGTTGCCGCGAAGCCGGGAGTTCGGCGGAAAGCACGCGCCGCAAAACGCATATCCGAGAACAGGTCCTCTAACCACTGGATTTGCCACACGCCCGCAGCGTTTTCGGCTGCCTTCATTCTCGACCCAAACTCGCGCCGCGCGCGCGCCAGAGCTTCCTCCCGAGATACACCCGCTTGCTTGAGTTCCTCTGCTCGGCTTTCGATATGGAACTGCATCTCGTAAGACAGCTCGGAATCGAAACCGGGGCGGCCGCCGAGCCACCACAACTTCAGCCAAATTTCCCGCAAAAAATTCATGGATAGCTCCTCACGCGTTCTTCATCACGAGCTGGATCGCAGCGATGAGCTGGTCAAAGTCCCTCGCTTCGGCCACGAGCTGTTTCTGGCCTTCTTTAGTCAGCTGGTAAAAGCGTGCCTTGCGGTTCGTCTCAGAAGTCCCCCATTCGGCGCGCAGCCAGCCTTTGAGCAGCATGCGATTCAGGGCCGGATACAACGAACCCTCCTCGACATCGAGCACCTCCGCGGAGCACTGCTTGATGCGTCGCGCAATCGCGTATCCGTGCAAGGGACCTGCAGCTAGCGTGCGCAGAATGAGCATGTACAACGTGCCGGGCAAAAGCTGAGGGGAATCGTCAGGCATTGTTACCTATTCCAGACTATATATAGCCTGGAATAGGAAAGCTGTCAAGCTTTCGTTGAGGTGGTCCGAACGCAAATACTTGGCCGTTACGCATGATGAGGGCGCTCTCTGAACTGAAATCCGTGCACAATGTCTGGGGTGGTTCTGCCGCGTTGCGATGGTCATGACTGAGCGGTTGTTGGGCGGCTGCTAGGCTATCGGGATGCCTGAGCGAGCTGACATAAGCGATAAGCTGATTCATTTCACGAAAGGAAATTCTTGGAAGGATGCTTTCGGCACATTGCGCAAGATCATGAGCGAACGTCGATTGCTCAGCGGAAACTACAGGATTCGAGGAGGTTACGATTGTGTGTGCTTTACTGAAGCTCCATTGAAGGCGTTCGCTGATCGTTTCTTTGCCCAGCTAGCGCCGTCTCGTTACGCGCCATTCGGGTTGATGTTTAACAAGTCGTTCGTTTTTGCCGCAGGCGGCAGGCCCGTTATCTATGAACCCGAGTCTGAGTTCATGGTTCTCCCTGAGGAGATCCGCTGGAGACACGTGCGATACGAACCAACGAGCGAGGACCCGGTCGACTTCACCTGGGAGCGCGAATGGCGCATCCGATGTGAGGAGTTTCCCTTCAGCACCGCCGACGCCGTTATCATTCTTCCGAACGGCGAGT
>JAFASD010000369.1 GCA_019244945.1 Acidobacteriaceae bacterium
GCCTAGGCGAATTCTAAGTTTATTTCGGAATCTCTTCCGCAAGCGCGCGGTCGAGCAGGAACTGGATGATGAAGTCCGTTCATCGTTGGAAGCCCTGACGCAGGAGAAGATGAAGCAAGGGCTCTCGCAATCAGTCGCCCGGCGAGAAGCGCTCATAGAACTCGGCGGGATCGAGCAGGTGAAGGAGGGGGTTCGTGCCGTACGCGCTGGGCGGTTTGTTGAGGACATCGCCGGAGACATCCGCTATAACCTGCGCCAGTTGCGGCGTAATCCCGGCTTCACCGCTGTAGCCGTTCTCACACTCGCCATCGGCATCGGCGCGACAACGGCCATTTTCAGCGTGGTGAACGGCGTCCTTCTGCAACCTTTGCCCTATACGCACCCGGGGAGACTCGTTGAAGTAGGGCTCGACCTCCCTGGCATCAACCAGTTCAACTGGCCTTTATCGCCATTGGAATACTTTACGTTTCGCGAGCAGAGCCGCACTTTCCAGGACATCGGCCTCTACTATACGGGGTTTGGTGGCAACCTCTACTCCGCCAACGTTACCGGCGTTGGACGACCCGAACACGTGCCGGCTCTCGGCGTGACCGACGGAGTGCTCCCAATTCTGGAAGTCACACCTCTGTTGGGGCGCTCCTTCACGCGGGCGGACGATGAGCCGGGCAGCTCGGACGTAATGATGATCACCTATGGCTACTGGCGCAGCAAGTTCGGCGGCGATCGTTCAGTGATCGGGAAAGCGATCGACGTGGATGGTAAGCCCAGCACGATCATCGGCGTGTTACCGCAGCGCTTTCGCTTCCTGGACCTGACCAATTTGGGCATACTGCTGCCTCTCAGGCCTCGAACGCAGCGAGGCTATAACTACTTTGCGGTTGCCCGGCTCAAGCCGGGGGTGACGCCGGCCGAAGCCAATGCAGACGTGGCTCGCATGATACCAATCCAACTGGAGCGTTTTCCCGAGGCGGCCAAGTTCTTCAAAGAGGCACGGATAAGACCGAATCTGCAGCCTCTGAAGCAATACATCATAGGCGATGTAGGCAAGGTCCTGTGGGTTTTGATGAGTGGGATAGGCTTGGTGCTGCTGATCGCCTGTGCAAACGTGGCCAACCTTCTTTCGGTCAGAGTTGAAGGGCGACAACAGGAGTTGGCTATTCGAGCGGCATTGGGCGGCAGCCCGGGACGTATCGCTTGGGGTTTGTTGCTTGAAAGCCTGGTGCTGGCGGTGATTGGGGGCGGGCTCGGCTTGCTGTTTGCCTATGGTGGCTTGCAGGTCCTGATCGCTTTGGCACCGAGCGATTTGCCCCGGCTTGATGACATCGGTATCGATGGCCGCGTCTTGCTCTTCACGCTAGGGGTGACGATGGCGGCAGGTCTTTTGTTCGGCTCGATGCTGCCTCTCAGATATGCCGGCGTTCGCGTGGGGAGTGGATTGCG
The DNA here is from genome assembly GCA_019244945.1 of Acidobacteriaceae bacterium. Lineage (GTDB taxonomy): Bacteria > Acidobacteriota > Terriglobia > Bryobacterales > Bryobacteraceae > Bog-105. Next base: position 1,441 of record JAFASD010000369.1, read on the forward strand.
CGAAACGGGCCGCTCCGCCAGCGCCAGCCGGGAACGGCATCGTGCGCGTAGCGCGCTTGTAGTCATCCAGGTAGGTCTGGTTCTTGTTTTGCTCGTGAGCTCGGGCCTCATGATCCGTACGTTTCGAGCCTTGATGCACGTTCAGCCCGGATTCATGGCGCCAGCCGAAGTCGAAACGTTCCATGTCCATTTTCCTCCGGAAACGATCAAGAATCCCGAGCGGCTGCTCCGTCTGGATCATTCGATTCTCGACAATATCGAAGCGATTCCTGGCGTCTCTTCTGCCGATTTTAGTGGGGCCGTGCCTATGGATGGCGGCGCCGAAAGCGATCCCGTCCTCGTAAAGGATCACATGCTTCAGGGTCAGCTCCCGCCGGCTCGCAAGTCTTTTTGGGTTTCGCCAAGCTTTTTCAGGACCATGGGCATTCCCATCGTCGCCGGCCGCGATTTAACCTGGAACGACATATTGAACAAGCGCCCCGTGGCTATCGTGTCGGAGAACCTCGCGCGTGAGTATTGGCATAATCCGTGGGATGCACTTGGGAAACAAATCGGCGGAAGCCCCGAGGCCTGGCGGCAAATTGTGGGTGTCGTTGGGAACGTTCACGACGACGGGACGAGCCAGAAAGCTCCTCCGACGGTTTATTGGCCGATAACAGACTCTGATGTTTTTCAGGGCAGCCCGGCCTTCGCCATTCGCAGCGCGAGCGCGGGAACGCGGAGCTTGATGAACGAGGTCCAGCGAGCAGTTTGGTCCGTAGACCCGAATCTTCCGCTGTACCAGGTTCACACGCTGGACTATTACTACAGGAAATCTATGGCGCGCACTTCGTTCACTCTGGTGATGCTGGCATTAGCTGGTGGTATGGCGCTCTTACTCGGCATCGTCGGCCTATATGGCGTTATCGCCTATTCGGTTTCCCAACGCACGCACGAGATCGGCATTCGCGTGGCGTTGGGAGCGGAGAAGCGCGACGTACTTAAGCTTGTCGTGAACGGAGGCATGAGCTTGACGGTGGTTGGTGTGGGCGTCGGAGTGGCAGGCGCCGTAGCTCTGACCCGCTTCTTATCCAGCTTGCTTTACGGCGTCAAGCCCACCGACCCGCTGACGTTCGTCGCCGTTTCTCTGATCCTGACCGGGATCGCGCTGCTCGCCTGCTACATTCCGGCACGCCGCGCGACGAAGGTAGACCCCATTGTGGCCTTGAGATATGAGTAGGTTTTTCGGCCAGCCAGTCGCCCGATTCCTCCTGGTCGCGCTTGCGTCTGGCTAGGTCCCAGAGCGCCCGATTTACCTGCCACCTCCCCGCAGCTTCTTCAGGATGCCTTTCAGGAACCGCTCTGTCCATACGCCAAACGGCTGGTCCGTGGTGAGGTAGGTCCAAACGGCGCCGCGGTCGACGGAACTGAGACCGCCGTCCACCTCGGGTTGGGAGAGGCGGCGCGCGGTACGGGTGATTGATTGAGTATCGAGTCGCGGATCTGCCGGTGCGCTGTCACCCGGGAACGGAGCAATGCCGGTTGCCATTTCAGACAGCACGGCCCCGAAGCAGAAGATATCAGCTCGCGTGTCCAGTTCCAATCCACTGACCTGCTCCGGTGACATGTACGCGAGCGTTCCTACCAGCTCGCCATCGCTGGTCAAACTTGATGCGGGCTTCGCCCGTGCGCTAGCCGTTGCTGACGTTGCCAGCTCGGCCATTTGCTGGAACTTTGCAACTCCGAAATCCAGAATCTTCAGTTGTCCGCGCGTAGTGACGAAAAGGTTCGCCGGCTTTATGTCGCGATGGACGATGCCCTTCGCATGGGCCGCGCTGAGCCCATCCGCGCATTGAATAGCGAGTTCTAAAAGCGTTTCCAGTTTGAGTCGTTTGCTGCGTATGAGCTGCTTAAGGCTCTCCCCGTCCAGCAACTCCATAACGATGAAAGGTCGGCCCTCATATTCCTCAACTGCGTGAATGGTAGCAATGTTTGGATGACTCAGCGCCGAAGCTGCTCGCGCCTCCCGGCTCCTTACGTGGGCGCAAAAACCGCCCAAAAGTGTATACGATGTGCTCGGTACAAAATGTTTACTATGTCCCGGTATGGACACGTCCTCGCCCGGCTGCTCCAACCGTAGCGAAATCTCAGAACAGAAGAGGAGCCTACGGCGTCCAGGTTCCTTCATCCACCCAGCCGCTGCTGGCGCCAATATCGTCAGCGGCGTCCATATAAATCTTCTGGACACCCTTGAAAGAATCGCTCGCCGTCACCGCCAGCTTCAGCAACAGATTGTTCCCCGAGGTCACCACCGAACTCGAGCTGCCGTTAATGGTGCACTGGCTGTTCGCGAGCGTCCCCGAACCCAGCGTAATCGACGTCGCCCCTTGTCCGCTATCGTTCTGTAGATACAGTAGGTTGGTTCGCGGCGCGTAGTACACATAACAGGCCTTCTTAGAGGTGAGGCTGCTGTTGAACAGCACCGCTACCGACGTAAGTGCGGCATAGCCGCCGGTATCAGAGTATTCCAGCGCAAAATTTTGCGATATCCCGGAAGCCGGATTCGGACTCACCGACACGATGGAAGGCACAAACGCAGCCGAAGGCGTCCAGGTCCCTTCCTTTGTCCAGCCGGTATTCGCGGAGCTATCGTCCGCCGCATACATATAGATATTCTTAGGGCCGTTGAAACTACTGCTCGCCGTCACCGCTAGATTCAGCGTCAGGTTGTTCCCCGAGGTTGTTACCGAACTCGAACTGCCATTGATGCTGCACTGGCTATTCGTGAGCGTCCCCGAGCCAGGAGTAATCGATGTGGCCCCCACCCCGCTATCGTTTTGTAGATACAGCAGGTTGCTTTGCGGCACATAGTACACATAACAGGCCTTCTTCGAACTGACGCTGCTGTTGAACAGCGCCGCTACCGACGTAAGTGCGCCATAGCCGCCCGTATCCGAGTATTCCAACACAAAGATGGGTGTCGTCCCCGAAGCGGGATTCGGACTTACCGATACAATCGAGGGCACAAACGAAGGCGAGGGCGTCCAGGTTCCTTTATTCACCCAGCCGGTAATCGCGGAGCTATTGTCCGCCGCACGCATATAAATATTCTTGGGGCCTTCGAAACTGCTGCTGGCCGTTACCGATAGATTCAGCGTCAGAGTATCGCCATCCGTAGTAACCGAGCTGCCTGTGCCGTTGATGGTGCATTGACTGTTCGCGAGCGTTCCCGAAGAGCCTGGGGTCAGCGGCCCCATTACCGCCGTCCCAGCATCGTTATACAAATAAAGTGCGCTGTCCGCTTGGTTGTAAGGCACCTGTGCATACCGAACTGAACAACCGTGCGCCAACGTCAAGCTCGCGTTGAAATCCACCCACACATACTGGAGAGCGTCCCCCCCGCCGGTATCGGAGTAAGTCAGGACAAACGTCTGCGCTGCGCCGCTGGCCGCATTCGGACTCGCCGAAACCACCGAGGGCGTGCCTATAGGAAGCACATCAACAAAGGCATACGCGGTGATGTTACTGATCAGTGGACTGCTCTGTTGCCCAGTATTGGTGGACGTGGCATCTTGACCATCTGTCGAATAGGCGTAGAGAATGTGCATGCCGGGCGCAAGCACGGAAATGGTCGCGGTAAAGTTATTCGACCCCTGGTTGGCAGCCCGCTGCCACGGTCCTTGCCAGGTGTCCAGTTGATAATACAACCCATCCGGCGGCGGAGCCGTCGGCGAGAAGCTGCTCGAAGCGGAGAAACTGAAGCTGGCACTCGCGCCCGTGACTTGATTGTTGGTTTGCGGCGCGATGCTCGCCGCGAGCGGAATCGCCTGCACGTTCGATTCGGCGATTACGGTGACGTTGTTGCCCTCATTTGGCACGTAAATCTGATTGGTGACCGGATTCACCGCCAGCGCATAAGGATTCGAGCCGGCGCCCACGGTGGTGGTGTTGTTCGTAGCGCC
>JAFASD010000535.1 GCA_019244945.1 Acidobacteriaceae bacterium
TTCGTTGCCTTCAGTTTAACAAGGAATGGGCCTCGTCGAGGAAGAGATAGTTCTAATCGCCGTAAGCAGCGGCGCGATGAGATAGCGAGCCGTAGGAGAAGAACCGGAGCCGGCCGAAGGAGAGACGGCAAGCTCCGGTTCTAAGTAATTAAAACTGGAAGCGGCCAGTAACCACCAGCACGCGGCCCGAAACCGCCGAGCCTTGGAACGAACCATAGGCGCTAGTGGGTGGCACCGCGGTCGCCGTGATCGTTCCCAGCCCACCTGCCGCGATATTCGCGTTCGGGTTTTGGAAGTGCGGATGATTCATCAGGTTGTAAGCGCTGGCGCCGATCTGGAATCTCAGCCTCTCGGTGATGTTGATGTTCTTGAACACCGACGTATCGATATCGAAGTAACCGGGGCCGCGGAACGCATTACGACCCAGATTACCGAATGTTGTCTCCGTTTCCGGCGACACAAAGTTGCTGCTGGAGAAACATGGCGTGTTGACCGCGCTTACACCACAGTTTGTATTGACCGCACCGTTTGCGCTTGCCAGCATAACTCCTTGGAAGGTCGCGGAGGTGGCATTGATTGTAGGCGAGAGTGCACCCGCCAGCAAGTTGTCGTACACACTGAACGGCGTTCCCGAGCGCACGAAGAATTTGCTCGATAACGTCCAGTTACCAAGAACGTTGTAGAGCAGGCGGTTACTGGGTTTCCAAGGCGTATCCCAAACAAAATCTGCCGTCAAATTGTGGCGGATGTCGTAATCGGCATTGGCGTAGTTGTTTCGAACGAAAGGAGTACTCAAGACCGTCATGGAACAACCGGAGCAGAATCCATAGGGCTCGCCCGCGCCATCGTTCGAGATCGTGTCCAGAGCGTGGCTCCAGGTATAAGAGACCTGGCCCTGGAAACCGTAGGAGAACGTATGCCGGAATTGGAATGTCGCGGCATCGTAGTTCGAGTATCCGCCGTTCGTTAGTTGAGTAACTTGATTGAATCGCGGATCGGGAGCGGCAGTCGGCAAGCCCACGAACCCAGGGGCGTAAGACGCCTGAACATAAGCGTTCCCCCAGCCGTTCTCAGCCACTAGATTGTAGCCATGGTTTCCGCTATAAGTCGCCACCAAAGCGTTCTTGGAGCCGATGGGTTGTTCGATCTCGAAGCTCCACTCGAGGTACCGCGGGGTACTGAAGTGGCGCGGGATGGAGAAGTAATTGAACGGGCTGAATCCTCCTGGGACTGCAGCATTCAGTTGATTGAACGTATCGCCTGCGAAGAAGCCGGTCTTGAAGGCGTTGTATTGATTCTGCGCCGCCGCAGCTGAGCTCGCCGAATCATTTGGAGTATCGACGAGTCCGTTCGTAATAAATGCCGAGTAAGGGAATGGCGGGTTATTAAATATGTTCGTGACCAGAAACGCCGGCGCCAAATCCGAGAACAAACCTATGCCGCCGCGCACCACCATGCCTCTCGCCGAGCCGGGGCTCCAGACTACGCCGAGCCGCGGATCGGCAACTACCGGGTCCGTGGTGTAGTAGGCATGAGAGAGGCCGCTCCGGATTGAGGCGTTGTAGGGAATGTTTGTCCCTTTCTGAAAGCCAGATCCGGAGAAAGGATCAGTCAAATTGGAGAAGCACTTATCGAGGCACAACGGGTTCGCCGTGCGGTCAAAACGTACACCGTAAGTGATCTTCAAATTCGGCTTCACAGCCCATTCGTCTTGTGCATACAGGCCCAAATTGTACAGGCGTATATGCGCGTCTTGAAGCGGGCTGAATTTCTGCGTATAGTTGCTGCCCGCGGTCGAATTCGTTATATTGCCGGTTACGAAATCGGTCATCGAATTGAACGTATAGAGCCCGACCTGGCCGGATTGAAAACCGAAATCCGTAACTCGGTTCTTACGTAAGTTGCCTCCGACTTTGATCGTGTGACTGCCTTTAATCCAGGAAAGATCGTCAATCACCTGCCCTTGACCGGAATCGCGGCCTTGAATGAATGGGAAGCCGTTCTCGAAAAATCCGCCCATAACGTAAAACGCGCCGGTCGATGAGCCCGAAAATGCGCCATTCGGACCACCATCGTTAAACGTCATGCCCACCGGCATGAGCTTCTGTGCTCCTGCAGGATTCGAGGGGCCGAATATCGCGCTGTACCAGAGAAACGAAAGAATGAAATTGTTTACGGTGGTAGGAGAAATGACGTAGGTGTGGTTGATCTGCCCTTCGTATTGGGGCTGAATGCTCTGCCCGTTCAGCGTCGGGGTGAGGAGATCGGTAAAGGTCGGCTGGAATCCGTGGTCGCCTTTAAACCGGAAAAAGATCTTCTGTTTCTCGTTGATGTTCCAATCCACGCGATGCGTTTCGAGCCACTCTTTGTTCGTATTCAAGCCGTTTGCTCGAAAAGCGTAAGCGCAACTGGCAGTGGTCCCGAAAATTCCGCCGCCCGGAGCCGCAACCCCTTTAGATGCAAACTGTCCGCAGCCCAAGTTTCCGCTCGAATCCTGAAGCTGGCCCGAGCCCGTCACCACCGGACCCGCCGAACTGGCGCCCTTTGCACTATTCCAAATGCTGAAGGCCTGCTGGTACAGCGGAACCTGTGCCGGGGCGATCGTGCCCAAGATATACGTCTGAAGCTGCGGTGATGGGATCGAGACCACAGCGCTGCTCGGCAGCGAATAATACAGCCCTTCGCTATCGGAATAGAAGAACAGCTTGTTTTTGAGAATCGGCCCGCCGATATCCGCGCCCCACTGCCGCGAAACCGCATACGGCCGGGGAGTGCCGCCCGCATTATTGAAGAAATCATTCGCGTTCATCAGGTGGTTGTTGAAATTGAATAGCAGGTCCGCATGAATGGCGTTCGTGCCGGATTTCGTCACGTAGCTCACCTGCGCACCGGCTTGCCGTCCATACTGCACGCTGTAGGCATTCGACGTGACCGAGGCCTCCGCAATCTCATCCTGTCCGAGCAGCAAGTTGCTCGCGCCCGAGTTGTTCAGGTTCAGATAAGGATCGTTGTAATCGTCGCCGTTGATCGTGTACAGGTTGGACGTGCCGGGCAGTCCATGCGAGCTGAAATTGCCATAGCCGCCACCCGTACTGACCGCCACTCCCGGCACTGTGAACGCAACCGTCGTGATATCTCCGCCGGGAGCAGGAAGCTGCAGCACCTGCTGGCTGCTGAACGTGGTGCTCAGGTTCGCATTATCTGTGTTAAGGACTGGAGCCGCCTCCGTTACCTGAACGACTTCGCGCGTCGACTGCACTTTCGCGAGCAGATCCACGGTAATAACCGAGCCAACCTGTACGGTTGTTTTGAGTGTGTCGGAAACCAACCCTGGGGACGCGGCGCTGATGGTGTAATTGCCGGCGGCTAAAAAAGTGAAGCGATAAGATCCGCTGTCGCTGCTGGTCGCCGTGCGCGTCTCCCCGGTGTCGAGATTCTTCAGAGTGAGCGCCGCTCCCGCGACTGCAGCCCCGGTTGAATCTTTAACAGTCCCAGTGATGTCACCTGTCGTAACGGTTTGAGCGTTCGCCACAGAACCGATAAGCACGAGTGTCAACAGAAAAGCGAAGAATGATGTTATGCGAAGCATCTTTTAGGCTCCTTCAGGTATTTTCCCTGTAGGTGGAGGATTGCAACTAAAAGGCCATCGCTGAGCGGGTGAACTCTCGACGACACCCAATGCGTAAAACGTTGGATTTACATCTACATAGGAGCGAATCCACCCCTTGTGACAAAGAACCTCAGGAGCTCACCGAGTATTATTTCTGGAATTCCTTGAGCCAAGGTCATCCCATTCGCGGTAACGAACAATAAGGTAGTGCACGGACTGGCAACTCAAATTGAGGTCAGCTGTAGGGCTCCGCACACCAATAGAAGAGGAGCCCGAAGGCTCCCTTTTATCAATCAACCGAACTAGATGATTTAGAAGGTCAACTTGACCTGCGTCTGAATTACGCGGCCCGAGACAGCCGAACCTTGGAAGGAACCGTAAGCGCTGGTCGGCGCCGAGACCGTGCTTGTAATCGTACCGAAATTACCGAGAGCCAGATTGTTTACGGGCAGGTCGAAGTTGGGATGATTCAGCAGGTTGAAGAAGTTCGCGCCGATGAGCAGTTGGAAACGCTCATGGATGGAGAACGTCTTGTTCACGGTCAGATCCGTATCGAAGTATCCAGGTCCGCGGAAAGAGTTGCGCGCGATGTTGCCGTAATTATGCTGGCCCGAGGCCGGCACGAACAGATCCGTTGAGAAGCAGGGGGTGTTCGGCGTCGTGCAACTTGCGTTGATGGGACCGCCGGTGAGATCGGCGATGAAGGGCTGAGTAGCGATCCCGCTCGCGTTCTTAACCCCGCCCTTACTGCGTACGCCACTATCGACAACGCTAAACGGATAACCGGTGTGCCAAAACACGGTACCGGCCGCAGTCCACCCGCCAAGAACCTCCCTGGTCAACCAGTTGTGGAAGTACGAGTTCGGAAGCGTGTAAACATAGTTTGCGTTCAGGGAGTGGCGAACGTCGTAATCGGCATTGCTGTAATTGACCGCGTTGAGGCTGAGGGGACTGACCTGATACCGCAGGCTCACAGCAGTGAGAGCGTTGAATGGCTCCAGGCAACCGTTCGAGCAGGTGTCGAGTGCGTGACTCCAGGTATAAGAAACACTACCAGAGAAGTTCGATCCCTTTCTCCACCGGAACGAACTCACCATGCCGTTGTAATTAGACCAGCCGTCGTTGTTCAGTTCCCGGATTTCGCCAAAACGGGGATCGGGAGCGGAAGTAGGCAGCCCTTGAAATCCTTTCTTGGAATATTCATTTGCAAACAGGGTCTGATTCACTTCCTGATAACCTTTGTTGCCGACATAGTTTACCGACAGCATATAACTGTTTGTAAACGCATGTTGCACTTCGAAATTCCATTCATAATACTTCGGGTTATAAAGTTTGTTCGCAACGGCGTTGAAGTTGGGAGGATTGAAACCGAGAGGAACCGACGCCTGCAAATCTGCTAGTGTCGCGCCGCTTGCGAAACCGCTACGGAAGGCGTTGTTGGAGTTTGCAACGGCTGCAAAAGCGCTGTTCGGGTCGCTCAGAGCCACCAAGCCCGAACTCGTCGTGAACGAAGCGACAGCAGGGGAGTTCGTGATCAAACGATCGGCAATCAGCCCCTGATACAGATCCGAGAAAA
>JAFASD010000006.1 GCA_019244945.1 Acidobacteriaceae bacterium
CTGGTCCACATCGCAGCCACGCCTTACCGCGATGTGATAAGCGAGCAACTGCAATGGAATCATTTCGAGCAGCGGTAAGAGCAGTTCGCGAGTAACCGGAATCGTGATGAGATGATCCGCCATTTTCGCGACCTCTTCATCGCCTTCGCAAGCGACAGCAACCACGACTCCGCTGCGCGCCTTAACCTCTTGAATATTCGAAAGAGTCTTTTCGTAATGCACTTGGCTCTCTTCCGATTCGGGATCGCGAGTCGCCAGAACCACTACTGGCAGATTCTCGTCAATCAGAGCATTCGGCCCGTGCTTCATCTCGCCCGCGGGATAGCCTTCGGCGTGAATGTAGGAGATCTCTTTCAGTTTGAGCGCGCCTTCGAGAGCGATGGGGAAATGAATGCCCCGCCCCAAATAGAGAAAATCTTGAGCGCGGAAAAGGCTCCGAACCAGATCGTCATACACCGCAGATTCGGAAAGGACGCGTTCCAGCTTGCCCGGTATCTGAGATAACTCGTGTACCAGCGTGGAAGACGCCTGGGGGCACAGCGTGCCGCGCACTTGGCCCAAGTACATCCCGAAAATGAGAAGTGCGGTGAGTTGCGAGGTGAAGGCCTTGGTGGATGCCACGCCAATCTCCGGGCCGGCGTGCGTGAGCAGCGTTCCGTCCGCTTCGCGCGTAATCATCGAACCCACGACGTTGCAGATCGCAAATGTCTTCGAGCCTTTTTGCTTCGCCTCGCGTTGCGCCGCGAGCGTATCGGCGGTTTCTCCTGACTGCGAAATCACAATTGTCAGCGTGTTCGGCGGAATGATCGGGTCGCGATACCGGAACTCGCTTCCGTAATCCACCTCGACAGGAATCCTGGCGAGCCGTTCGATAAAGTACTTGCCGGCAAGCCCGGCATGCCAACTAGTTCCGCAGGCCACGATCTTGATCTGCTGAATTTCGTTCAGCTCGGCCTTTGAGATGTCGATCTCATCCAGGAACACCCGTCCGCTCTCCTGGCCCACCCGGCCGACCATGGTGTCTTTGATGGCCCGCGGCTGCTCAAAAATTTCTTTGAGCATGAAATGCTTGTAGCCGCCCTTTTCGGCCATGATCGGATCCCACAAAATGTGCGAGACCTGCCGGCGGACATTGCGCCCCTCGAAGTCTGTGAGGCGAACTCCTTCCGGAGTCAGAATCGCGAGATCGCCATCCTGCAGGAAAAACATGTCGCGCGTATGGCTGAGAATGGCCGGCACATCCGACGCCACAAAAAATTCATCATCCCCCAGCCCCACCACGACGGGTGGTCCGGAACGCGCGGCGACGATCTTGTTCGGGTCCGAGCTCGCAATCACGCTGATCGCAAAAACCCCCGAGATTTGTTTCAGCGCTGTCCGAACCGCGTCTTCTAAATTCCCCTTGAAATATTTTTCAATCAGGTGGGCAACTACTTCCGTGTCGGTTTCCGTTTTAAACTTGTGGCCCTCTGCGGTCAGTTGCTTTCGGAGAGCCAGATAATTTTCGACGATCCCGTTGTGAACGACCACGATCTCGCCCTTGCAGTCCCGGTGCGGATGCGCGTTCTCTTCCGTCGGACGGCCGTGCGTTGCCCAGCGCGTGTGCCCGATGCCGTACGCTCCCGAAAGCGGCTTGCTGCGGATCGCTTCCTCGAGGTTTCGCAGCTTCCCCGAAGCGCGCCGGACCTCCAGGCACTTTTCTTCAGAAAGCACCGCTACCCCAGCCGAGTCGTATCCGCGATACTCGAGCCTTCGCAATCCGTCCACGATCACCGGCACGGCTTCCCGGTTGCCGATATAACCCACGATTCCACACATAAAAACTAGTCTAGAATTTCGACCCGATAGTTCTCAATCACCGGATTCGAGAGCACGTCCCGGGCGATCTCATCGAGAATCTTAACGGCAGAATCGCGGGAAGTCTCTTCGCTAACTCCGATTTCGAAGTATTTGCCCTGGCGAACCGAAGCGATCTCCTTATGACCCAATCCGTTCAAAGCTGAACAGATGGTTTGCCCTTGGGGGTCGAGAACCGTCGGCTTAATCGAGACGTACACGCGCGCCTTCATGCGAACTTCTATTGTAGGTGGGCGCGGTCTGAAACATTTCTAAAGTTTTTGTTCGCATTCGCGGCTTAGACCCGATAAGATAATGCGTAAGGAGCCGGGTCATCGTCAAAGTCTGCATACTCGCCAGCAGCAGCTCCGGGAATTCCGCCTTTATCGCCACTGACCGGACGCGCCTACTGGTAGACGCAGGCATTTGCCGGCGCGAGATCGCCAAGAGGCTCGCGACCATCGGCGAAGATATTCAGGCTTTGGATGCCGTCTTGGTGACCCACGAACATAGCGATCATACCGGCGGGTTGACGGCCATTCTCAGGGGGGCAGACCGAAGCATCCCGATCTACTTGACCAAAGGCACAGCCCGCTTTGTCGATTGGGGCGAGTGCGCACCGGTGATCGAAACTTTTCAGGCCGGGTGCTGTTTCACCATTGGCGATTTCGATATTGCGAGTTTTACTATTCCCCACGATGCGGCCGACCCGGTGGGGTACACCTTAACCTCTCAGGGCGTCAAAATAGCCATCGCAACCGATTTGGGTTACATTCCCGGCTCGCTTGGAGTTCATCTGCGTGGCGTCGACATGCTGCTTTTGGAATCGAATCACGATCTCGAAATGTTGAGGGTTGGCCCGTATCCCTGGTCGGTGAAGCAGCGCGTCATGAGCCGGAGAGGCCATCTTTCGAACGAAGTCGCCGCTGATTTCATCGAAAACCATCTCGATACCGGCGTCTCGACCCTAGTCTTGGGGCATATCAGCGAGCACAACAATCATCCGGAGCTGGTGCGCAACATGGGTCTGAAGGCGCTGAGTGGCCGCCTGTTCACCAAACTGTTTGTGGCCCAGCCAGGCGTTCCTTCGGAAGTGTTTTCCTACTAACCGATCCGTACCCACAACTCGTTTTCGGTTGTATATGATCGCCGTGTGCCCCCGTGCCGTCTGGCTCTTCTAGCGTTCTTAGTCGTATTCGTTTGCAACTCCCAATCGTTTTACACACTGCGGCCGGATGACGCTAAAGCCGTGTATTTGGAACCCCCTGACGGCAGTTCCGATGAATCCCCTGCTTTGCAACGCGCCATTGATCGTGTCCAAGAGACAGCGCATCATGGCATCGTCTTCATTCCCGAAGGTCGATATCGGATTGAGCACACCGTGCACGTATGGGCCGGCATCCGGCTGATCGGATACGGCGCAAAACGCCCCATCTTTGTCTTGCCGGCGAATTCCAGCGATTTTCAGAGCGGCCCGGACCATTACATGATCTGGTTCACGGACGAGCGGACGCCCGTCGGCGAACCCCTCGCCGACGCGAGCGAGTTTACGTTTTATAGCGCACTGAGCAATATCGATTTCGAGCTCGACACGGGCAATCCGGCAGCCGTTGCGATTCGCTTCAATGTTGCGCAACACAGCTTCATCACGCACTCGGATTTCAAGCTCGGCTCCGCGAAGGCTGCTCTCGAAGCGATCGGCAATCAAACGAGTGACATCCACGTCCACGGCGGCCAGTACGGTATTATCACCGGAAAAACATCGCCTGCCTGGCAGTTTCTGCTAATGGACTCGAGCTTTGACGGTCAGCAGCAAGCTGCAATCAGCACGCACGAAGCGGGCTTCACCCTGATACGTGATCGCTTCTCGAACGTGCCCGTAGCGATTGAGATACCGGAAGGCCAAATCGAACAGCTCTATGCTCGCGACTTACAACTCGATCACATTTCCCGAACCGCGTTTCAGATGGGCGACGTGCAAAACCTCCGGAACGAGATCACGCTTACGAATATCGCTTGCTCCCACGTGGCGCAGTTTTTGCGGGGCGCGGAATCCATCCAAACCGATAGCGGGCCGTGGCAATCGGCGCTGTTTTATGTCGAAGAACAATTCACGTTCGGCTTGTTTATTGGTCCTGATGGCCGGGAGCAAGGAATACAGCTACACCATCGCGAGCGCGCCGGGCAGCGCGCACCAGCCCCGCTAGAGAGCGACATTCCCGCGCTTCCGCCGATGAGTGAATGGACCAATGTGCACACGCTGGGGGTGAAAGGCGACCAGAACACGGACGATACCGCGACGATCCAGAGCGCGATCGACACACACCGAGTGCTCTATTTTCCGAGTGGGTTGTACCGCCTGACCGGATCGCTTCACCTGCGGCCGGATTCCGTTCTAATTGGCTTGCACCCGTACACCACGCAGTTCGTTCTGAACGATGGCGAACTCGCTTTTCAGGGCGAGGGCGCTCCGATGGCGTTGCTGATTGCTCCGCCCGGCGGCAGAACCATCGTGACGGGATTCGGCATAGCGACCGGCAATGCCAATGCGAGGGCGGCAGGAGTCGATTGGCGCGCCGGTGAACGCTCCATGATTGAAGATGTCGAGTTCATCCGGTGGCACAAGAACGGGGCCTTCCAGGCGGCCAAAAAACTGGAACTGGACGCGCAGTACCCCAGCCTCTGGATCCATGACGGCGGAGGCGGAGTCTTCCGGGACATATGGTCGCATTCGGGCATGGCAAAAGCCGGTCTGCTGGTTGAAAAGACGACCACGCCGGGCACGATCTACCAGCTCTCCAACGAGCATCATATGCAGCGGGAGGTTCGTTTCGATCACGTCTCGAACTGGACTATGTACGACCTGCAAACCGAGGAAGAGAAACCTGAAGGCGCCGAAGCATTCTCGTTGGACCTTGTCTCGACGCGGAATTTATTATTCGTAAACACGTACATGTATCGCGTCTCGCGCAACATCACGCCTCAGCTTTACGCCGTGCTGCTCGACGACGCAGATAACGTAGTCTTTTCGAACGTTAAAGTGTTCAGCCAGACGCGCCTGTCATTCGACAACAGCATCGTTGATCGGAAGAGTGGGGTCCAGGTACGCGCACATCATTTCGTTCACTGTGCTCTCAAGGGAGAAATGAAGCAAGCCCCGGCCCCGCGACTTCCGGCTGCTTTCGCGCGGAATGCCAAGCTGATGCGGGTCGCAACGGGCTTCAGCAACGCGTCCGGCCTGACCAGCGATGAATCGGGCGCGGTCTACTTCACAGACGCGGCGATGCATTCGGTTTACAAATGCACCGATGCCGGCGTGAAGCGAATCGCAAAGACGGATGGGATGCCGCAAGTCATCGGTTTTGTTGCTCCGTTCACGTTATTGGCTGTGAACTGGGAAAGATCCGTCTCGAGCATCAACCCGAATACGGGAGAGGTGAAGGCAGTCAGTCCCACGGACACACGCGCGCCTGGAACTGTGCTACTTCTGCCGGCCGGACTTCACAACGAAGAGATCGAGCTCGAATGGCTGCTCGAAGGAGTTGGTTACCAGTACCGCCGCGGCAGCAACACCGCTACTCGCAGCAATCTTCTTCCCCAGCCTCGCCATTTCTATTACGCACCGGATTCGAAGACCGCTGTTCTGGTTGGTGACACGCAGAAGGCCTATGCCGCTTGGGCATGGCGGCCCTTGCCCGAGAGCTGCCAACTCGCGCCGTTTTCGAACGGCACGAACCGCTACATCACCAGCGAGGACGACGAGAAGACGTATCTTGCTACGCTGCAATCGGAGAACAAGCTGATTGCCAAACTCGCCATGGAACGTGGTGGCACATCGGTCGTGACCGATAGCTCTGGGAACGTCTACATCGCGAGTGGCCAAGTCTACGTCTACGACAAGGAGGGCCGGCCCGCAGGAGTGCTCGAAGTTCCGGAGCGCCCCAGCAGCCTGGCCTTTGGGGGAACCGGGTTTCAAACACTATTTATCGGCGCGCGTTCTTCGATCTACTCAATCGAGATCGCGCGCCCAGGCGATGTACGGCGGTAATTAGGGAGACAGTATGTTGAACCTTTCTCGCACCTTAGGTAAGAAACGCGCGCTCTGGGCTGTTTCGCTTTTGCTGAGTTCCGGGGTAGCGGGTCCTGCCTTGGGTCAAGCGACTTCTGACGATGTGGCGGGCGCTTATGCCACGGGACAGTATCGTAACCTTTTTGCGGAAGCGGGCCACTCTTCTGCAGAAGTGCAGGCCAAGATCGATGCCGCTCACACGCAGCTCTTCCATGGCAACCCCCAAACCGAGTCCGTTGTGTTTCCAGCGGGAAATAATGCCAACGGCCCGTTGATGTACCTCACCGATTGGGCGAATCACGACGTGCGCACGGAAGGCATGTCGTACGGAATGATGATTGCCGTCCAACTCGGGAAGAAAACAGAATTTGACGCGCTGTGGAACTGGGCGAAAACTTACATGTATGTGAGCGACCCGAAACATCCTTCGTACGGTTATTTTTCCTGGTCGTGCAAAACGGATGGCACGCCGAACGAAGAAACTCCGGCGCCGGATGGGGAAGAGTACTTCGCAATGGCGCTGCTGTTCGCTGGAAATCGCTGGCCGGGTGGGCATGGGATCTACGACTATCACGGCGAGGCCTTGAGCCTACTCACCGCAATGCGCCACCGCAAGGTGATTTCCGGTGCCACCAAATTTGGAAAGC
>JAFASD010000219.1 GCA_019244945.1 Acidobacteriaceae bacterium
AGTGCAGCTGCGCAACTTTGGTACGGCGATACCAGCGGCATTCTCGAGCAGAGAAGCCGATACCTGATCCTGCACCGTCTGCCGCGCGATTTCAGATGGGAGGCGAACCAGCTCTTCCTTGAGGCCGTGCAACTGCGGGCACGCGCCGACCGCAGGGCCGCCATGGCCAAAGCGCAGGCAGCGCTGAAAGTCTACCCGTATTTCTTGCGCGCTCACATTTTTATGGGTACCCAGATCCGCGAAGCGGGGAACGCTGCACGGGCTGCATATATCCTCGCCTTCGCTAGCCAATCCTATCCGCCCGACGCTTTCGCGCAGTTCCAGTGTGCCCTCACGTTAAGTAACCATCCCGCCGCCCAAATGGAAGCATTGCGCCGCGCGATCCACCTCGAACCGGACATTGTTGCTGCTTATGAAAGCCTTGGCGCCGCGCTTGCTTCATCTGGTGACGTTCAGAGCGCCATTCAAGTCTTTCGCCAAGGTCTCGCGATTGACCCGCTCTCGGCTGTTCTTAATTACCATCTAGGTGTTGCGCTCCAACGACAAGGCGACGAGGCTGCCGCGAAACAATTTTTCTCGTTAGCTGCCAAGCTCGATTCTGATATCGGCGCCCGATCCCGTTATTAGCCTGTGCAACGGTCGCTGATCAGGGTTTTGGCAGGCTTGACCGGTAACTGCCCCAAGCCGCTTTAGCCCCACTCGCAAAGCTCTCCAGTTGCGAATAGTTGTCGGCATAGGTAGTGTACATAAGGCCCACCACTCCAGGAATCGCGGCAGCTTGGGTCAATTCTTCGCGCGCAGCCGATGCTCCAACGCCTTTGTCGTAGAATCCGGCAATGATCTGCCGATGCGACACCGGCTGCCGCGAATCCATCCCGGAAAACCAGGTAAGCGACTCGCGAAGCCGTTGCAAATTCCAATTCATGATCGTGACATCAGAAGAGAGCCCCTTCCACGAACCGTCCAGATCGCCTTCCACGAAAAAGTAATTCTTCACGGCATTGTGATAGGGGTCGAACATGTCGCTCCAGAAATAGAGCCCCGCACCCGGCAAGACGGATCGATAAAGTCCAATCGATTGACCCGCGCTCCAGGCCAGCAGTTGCCCCGCGGTCATATTTTTTGCCCTGCAGCTCCCGCATGAATTCATCTGGCGCATCTCGTCATACCCGACCAGAACTGCTCCCGCTGCCGGCAATACGTTCTTGACCGCTCGCGCGTTGGCACGCAGCCATTCCCAAACTCCAGGCTCGGTAAGACACATACCGACTTCATCGGAGTAGGAGATTGGGAACACGGAATAAGAATCGATCGCGACCATCTGGCCAGGTGACAGATGGGTTCCGCGCGGAAGTGTCACCGCCGGAGGCTCGTGATAAAGGTGAAACGGCGTTTCCGCGGCTGCCATGTATGGATCGCTGATGTAGTTGTAATCAACTCCCTCGCGATAAATTTTCGCCGGATCGGTCGGGTCGTACATCGTTACCGGGGTGCCCGCGCGACGTGCTACATGAATGAGAGCCGTCTCTTCTACCTGGATATCATCGAGCCACAAAACTCCAGAGCTGCCGCCCCAAACGCCGATATAAAGATACGCTTCGGTGCTGTCCTGGCTGTCGAAACTGTAGTCGACCCGAGTCCAGTCGTGCGATCCAGCAGCATCAATAGTCGGATTAAGCCGCACTCTGCTGAGATCCGTTGAATCCAGAACGGAAAGCATTGCCGACCCGCGGAAATTTGAAGATTTATAAAACAGCCGCAGATGGTACTGCCGCCAGGGCTTCAGCGTTATCTTCTGACGCAGGCGAGCGTTGCCCGGCGCATCGACGATGACCGCTGAACTTTTCCCCGTGTGCGCAACCGAATTGATTCCCACTCCAGGATCATTCACGTCGAACCAATCCGACTTGCCGAGCTCAAATCCGGGATTAGCCAGGCCAGGGAAGCTGTTCACGAGCTTCAACTGTCTTCCTGAATGGTCCACCTGAAACAGCGTTCCAAAGACGCGCTGCGCCTCGGCCCAATTCTTGTTCACGCGGAGAACATCGTTCGACCAGCCAAACGGCGCAACCGTCGCCATAACCTTAAGATGCTTTTTTGTCGCATGCTTCATGACTTCACGCATCCGGTCCTCGTTGTCCAAAGGCCAGGACGGATTACCCATGAAATTGAAGCTGCTATCCCAAAACACAACGCCTGTATAACCGGCAGCAGCTGCTCTGTTGATTAGCGCTTTGCTCGAATCCACGGCATCGTCGTTTGATAGGTAGCTATGATGCCAATACCATAATTCCGGAGCCGCTGGAGTCTGCCCAAGGCACCCCAACGCGGGCAGCGCCATGAGACAGCAAATGAGATTTCTTATCTTCATCCCTGTTCGATAGTACTGTCCAACCTAAAATGGACATTATGCAACGGGACTTCGTCGCCCGAGCCATCGACGAGTACGACGACACAGCGGCGCTCGCGGACGCATTTACCATTCCTGCATCCTGGTACACCATGCCGGAGATGCTGAATCTGGAATCGCAGGCCGTGTTTGCGCGATCCTGGCAAGTGATCGGACGAATAGATCAATTGTCCGAGCCTGGAGATTACATCACCG
>JAFASD010000295.1 GCA_019244945.1 Acidobacteriaceae bacterium
CTGCTGATCAGGAACACGAGGTCACGCTATACGAAGCCACCGCGTGCTTCGGATATTGTAAGTCTCTCATCAATAAATTGTCCGCGCTTCCAATCACTACTCGCGCGGCCGAGCTCTAAACCGGTGAATTCCTTCGGAAGTAAAGCGGACCAGTCGGTGGTACCTGGTTCGCACCTCCGAGCCGGCTATCGCCGTAGCGAGAGGATCCTGACCCTCGTCCTTGTCACGAATAACGTGGTCACCACGAAAGAACGCGGATTCAAATTCCACATTTGGTATCTACTGTCTGCAAAGGATTCCCAACCCCTCAAAGTGACGCCGTGGGGCAGTTCCTACTGGCCGCCAGAACCTGCCGTACTAAACTGGGGCGCATCGTCCTTTGACTCGGGCTCAAACTCGCGTTTGATAACCGCCAAAACATCTCCAAATGTCTCGCGTATCCTGCCCGTTGGGAATTTAATCTGCTTAATCCCATCCACGTTGGAGAACTCTTCCACCCCCTCTTCAACCAGCATCAGCGCTTTGCTAAACCCTAATCGGCCCTGAAATAGCCCGGCTTCATGAATCACGTTCTGTCTGGCGCGTATCCCGCCGCCGCTGGTCTCGTCTTCGCCTGTGAGAACGAGAAAAGCTATGGAACTTCTGTTGAGCATGTCCTCAAGAATGTCTCGAATAGAGTGCCCGGCCCTGGCCCCGGTTTCGTAGGCCTCGACCTTATATCCATGCTGGTCCTGCAAATGGTCTTTCAGATCCCTCCAGTGGCCATTTCTTCCGTGCCCGATAAAGATCCGAATGACTGGCTTATCCGCTGGCACGGCGGGAGCAAACTGCACCAGATGAGATTCGACAATATTCGATAGCTCCTGCACCCTGTCACGGGCGGCTGATTCCACAGTTACAGAGAGTGGTACGAGCGGAAGCTTCCTGGAGATGATCAACTGCTCTTGGCGAAGCTGCGGCGTCGCCGCGACCGTCGCTATGTACTGAAATAGTCCCTCGGGTTTATACTCAGCCAGGAACTCCTCAACCGAATCGAACGTCCACGTCGTCGCATTGTCGGTGGCAACCTCCCAAACGTGGTGGATGGATCGCGGCTCCGCCCAGGATAAGAATTTCTCGCTTGCCTTCCGAATGCCCTCAGGCGAAAGATTGAAATGCGGGTAGGTCTTCAGTTTTTTCATGTCGATACCTTATCCGATATTGGCGCGCCTTACGGTGCGTGCTTGTTTTGTTCCCCGACCATCTATCTGCACGGAGTCTTCTTTAGCGGACGCGCAAAGTGCGCCGGGGCTGGCCCGTACCTATCCTGGCCTGTGGAGCTATCTTGGCACAACAGCCGCAATTCGTTGTTCATGCCAATGGTCCCTTCAGTTAAGAAGCTCGGTGACAAGCTGAAGCTGCTTTAGGGCTCAACTCTCTCGGCCTGCCGAACTGAACACCCCTGTCCTTTGCAGCATTCCGACCAGCAGCGGTGCGTTCGTATATCCAATCTCTCTCAAACTCCGCGATACCCGAAACACGCTCATACTCATCTTGACAGCTTGCGCTGTTGTGTTGGTCCATGGTTCGGACAGCGATTGAACTTGTGCTCCGCCGATGATTCGTTCACCATGGATTCAGCGTTTGAGGCAATCACTATGAGCGCAAGTGTCAAACAGGCAGTACCCTTCTTTGGCGTAATGGACATGGAATCGTCTCTGCGGTTCTACGTCGACGGGCTTGGATTCACAATTAAGCGCCAGTGGGTTCCAGAGGGCGACGAACACTATCCTTCTAACGGAAAAATCCGCTGGTGCTGGCTTGAGCTTGGTGACGCCGCGATCATGCTTCAAGAATTCTCGCCGCAACATCGGCCGAGTGAACCGCTCGGAACCGGCGCTTCGGTCGTCTTTATGTGCGAAGACTCACTCGCCCTCTATCGCGAGTTCAAATCGCGGGGTGTTGATTCTCGTAATCGGCCCTCTGTAGGAAACGGTCTGTGGGTAGTAGCGCTCACCGATCCTGACGGCTATCGATTAGAATTTTCGAGCCCCACCGACGCACCGGAAGAAAATGAATTAGAAGAAGCGGAATAGGTCCCCACAAACGCGCAAGTCTTCTGCCATATGGTGCTAGACGAGATGCGGACTTGTCGGGAGTAATCCTGCCAACCCACTTATTCGATATGCCGACTTCACGGACAAGTGGGTTCCAGAAGGGAAGGGCGTTTAGCGGGACCTACGCCAGTTACTCTCCTTGTGTCCATCATTCGATTCACGAATTCGCCCCGTTTTACAATCTGTAATGAACCGGCTCATCCGAAGTCGCCGCAAGGTATATGCGCAGCTGCTGGGGCACGCCCGTCGCCAGCCGCATCAGGAATGCTGCGGGATTCTAGCAGGGCAGGACGAATTAATCACGCGGGCATTCCCCGCGAAGAATGGCGCGGCTGATCCGGTCAGGAACTATGAGATTGCGCGCGAGGAGATGCTGCACCTTATGGGCGAACTCCGCCAGCGGCGGGCTCGAATGCCTCGGCATATACCACTCGCATCCGCATTGGCTGGACATCAATGAGCCTTCGTCCAAGGACATCGCACTGGCGCACTATTCTGTACCGATTCATTTCATAGTTACACCCCGGCCGTATGCGACTACGCCCGTCCGGACATTCTTCATCCGAGATGGGCGTGCGACAGAACTTGAAATTCAGGTTTTACCCTGATGTAACGCGTAGCGGTTGACGGATCCCAATCTCCACTCCAGTCGTACCCATCAAGCTGAGCCTACCTCAGCGTGGCCAGAAGTCGGCTTGTATCCTGCGATCTCTTTTTGAGGTCACCTTGACGAAAACGCGCGTCCCGTCCCTCTGACGTTACAGCGTCCCCGCAGAAGAGCACGCTGAAGCAACGGCGACATTACGGACAAGTGGATCTCGGTCGCTTTCAACCGTCGCCTCGGAGCCGTTTGCCTCGATACTAATAACAGAATCGTAGAAGCCGTCTCGAAGAACGCATCTTCGAGACCCTGATGACCCAGGGTCGAAAGCCGCTCACTCTCTCCGAATGTTTTGCGATATTCCCGAATTGTCGTACCGCCTAGGGGGCCGAAGCGATGCCGAAGACTTATTAGATCGAGGCGCGAACGATATATTGGTCAGCTATGAAACAGATCACGGACGTGATCTTTACGACTGGCTTGATCTCGGCATCAAGGCAATCACATTCGTTTTTGGAATTGTCCTCGCCATCCAAGGTCTCGACGTTTACCGAAAGGACGTAAACGAAAAGGTACTTGACCAGAGAATCGCCGCTTTCAACCGTGCCTTAGATGCTGCAGGTAAGGTGGTTATCGCAAAAAATTGGGGCACTTTCAACAGAGCTGTTGACGAATTTGGGTTGGTGAAACACGGGGTTGTTCTCGCGACAATTGGTAATGGGCGAGCGTATAACGCAATGGTACGTTTCTTTAACCAAGCCATTGCTATTTCGGAGAATACTCAAGAGAAGGGTGATGTACTAGGCGACGAGTTAGAGAAGTATTATGAGGATATGGCACATGAGTTCTCGGCGGTCTTAAAGACCCCGATAGATCTCTACTCGTCTGATAAGCATTGATCCGGGTTATGTTATCGTCCTATGAAT
Organism: Acidobacteriaceae bacterium; assembly: GCA_019244945.1. Classification (GTDB taxonomy): domain Bacteria; phylum Acidobacteriota; class Terriglobia; order Bryobacterales; family Bryobacteraceae; genus Bog-105. Next base: position 3,624 of record JAFASD010000295.1, read on the forward strand.
CCGCTGCGTTGCCGCGACATGGCCTGGGGCCCCGCAGGGTCGCCACTTAGGCGCATAGTGCCGGAAATGTTTTTACTCGCAGTCCAGAAATTGGCAGAGTGCAGGAGCAAGTTGCCGTATTACGCGCATGTCGCTGAACTGATTTAGGTTCTGCGTATCCGGCAACACCACCAACGATCCCAACCGTCGGCTATAGTTAACCCCGCAATGACGGCCCGATCGCGCACAATCTGGGAAACCTCAGCCGCAGCGAAAGAAAAAAACCCGTCACAACACCTCCGGATTGCCGGCGCTACGCGCTCAACGAAAGTATTGCCCCGTTCGCAACAATGAGTCCATGCCAAGTAGAATTGCCCTTAACCTATTTGGTACGCCCGTTAGCGTTACAGCATCTACTCTTCGCATTCTTCGCGATTGCAGCTCCAGCTTGGAATTTCTATGCGACCCGTCGGCTCAAGAGAAATCCCGGATAGGTGCGGAAGATCAGTTACTGCAAAACTCTCTGCGCCTTTGCTCTGGATTGCAAGCTTTGTAGCAGCCGCGACAGGTATCCGGGCTGTGTTCACGATCACTCCCACGCCCGAAGATACTGCCTGGCTGCTTGGACGTGCTTGGGTGAGATCCTTAGTGGAAACGGCCATTGTGCTTTTTGCCGGTGTGATGCTTCTGCAGTATGCAACCGTGGCTTGGAAGAGGCTTAACAATCGGCCACGTACCTATCGCTCAGCAGAAGCCTTCAAGTCACTCGAATACTTCTTTCCGGCCACTTTGAGGGAGCGTCGCTGGTGGGCGTTGGTCTCCGTTGCCGCAGGCTTTTGTGAAGAGATTCTGTTTCGGGGATTTTTTGCTTCATTACTTGCACGTTCTGCCCTGGACGATGAACTTGACCTAGCGCTGCTGATTTCCTCGCTTGTTTTTGGATGGAATCACCTTTATGGTGGGGTCGGCGGAGTGGTGGGGAGTGCCCTGGCGGGATTTCTGCTCGGCCTATTATTCCTGCTGAGCGGAAATCTTCTGCTTCCAGTGGCGCTGCACGCGCTCCTCGACCTGCGAGCGCTGGTGATTCTGAAAACTCCCCCTGCGTAGATCGCGCCGGCAAAAAGCAAACCCGCCGCTTGAACTGTTCTCGCTCTGGGCCGAGCCTTGCCGACGGCTAGGCAAGATTACTTGTTTCCGGCGCGGGCGCTCTGAACCGGGTAGGGATCATTCAGAACGGCGACGCCGGTCTCCAGTAGAGACTTCAGGTTGGAAATGATCTTCGGCCAGCCGCCGGACACCGCCTCGATGAGTTTCGAGGGTTCGCGCTCGATGGTGTGGGTAATGGAGAGTTTCACCGCCGCTCCGATCGGTTCCAGGTCCATCCTGCAGATCGAGTCGCCTTCCGCCTTCAGGTCGGGTTTGTCTTGATGCTGCCAGCGAATCACCAAGCGCCTTAGTGGGTCGGCCTCGACGATCTCGCCGGCATCGAGAATACGGCCGTCTTGGTGCACCATCTTCCAGGATGATCCGGCTGTCCACTGGCTTTCGCAGTGAACTCCGAACCAGTACTGCTTCATGAACTCCATGTCGTCGGTCAGTGCTGACCACAGCTTCTCGGGCGTGGTGTGGATGTAGGTTACGTAAACAAAGGTTGATCTAGGCATTGTCTTTCTCCAGTCGTTTTTTCAAATTTGTAAGCGCTTTGAGGCGCGGTTTTTCAAACTTGGCAATCCAGCGCTCGTAAATCTCCTGAAGAGGTACTGGATTGAGGAAGTGCAGTTTTTCGCGGCCGCGCCGCACGGTGGCGACCAGGTTCGCCGCTTCCAGCACGGCCAGGTGCTGTGTCACACCCTGCCGCGTCATATCCAGGTGTTCGCACAGCTCATTGAGTGTGCGGCCGTCATGGGCATGGAGCAGATCCAGCAGCTTGCGCCGTGCGGGATCGGCCAGGGCCTTGAACAGCAAGTCGATGTCGTGGCGCTCTGGCATGGCGATATACGCAAGTAGCTACTTGCCTATAATAGGCAGGTAATCACTTGCATGTCAAGCGCTGATTAACGATCATGGCGCGGTTGCGCCGCGCGCCGTCGTGCAAAATAGAAAAACATCACACCTTATGAAAAGAATCCAAACAGTTCTCGTAGTTGCTCTGAGTTCTTTCCTGGTCCAGCCTTGGATTCAAGGGGCGGGTAACGAGAAGCCACTCGATGGCTATACGGCCGCATCGAGCCAAACGGAACGCGATTGGGAAGCTAAGTTTCGAGCGCTGCCCTCGCCGGAAAACGCAAGGGAGTATATGCGGCGCTTGGCGGCCCGGCCGCATCACGTGGGATCTCCGTACGACAAAGACAACGCGGAATGGTTACTCGCGAAGTTCAAAGAGTGGGGATTCGACGCGCACATTGAGAATTTCGATGTGCTGTTCCCGACGCCGAAAGAAGAGAAGTTGGAGATGGTCGCGCCGCATCATTTTGCTGCGACTTTATCGGAACCGCCGATTGCGGTGGATCCTACGTCTTCACAAAGCAGCGAACAATTACCTGCCTACAATGCCTATTCGATCGATGGTGACGTGACCGCGCCGCTGGTGTTTGTGAATTATGGAATGCCGGCCGATTATGAGGAACTGGACCGGTATGGCGTCTCGGTCAAGGGCGCGATTGTGATCGCACGTTATGGGCATGGCTGGCGCGGAATTAAGCCTAAAGTGGCTGGAGAGAATGGGGCGCTCGGATGCATTATTTATTCAGATCCGCGAGATGACGGCTACACGGAAGGCGATGTTTTTCCGCAAGGCGCGTGGCGGCCTCCCACAGGCGTCCAACGTGGAAGCGTGATGGACACGGACTACCCAGGAGATCCGCTCACGCCCGGCGTTGCTTCTGTTCCTGGAGCGAAGAGACTGTCTCTCGCCGAAGCGAAGACCATTACAAAAATTCCGGTATTGCCGATTTCGTATGCGGATGCGCAGCGTTTGTTAGCGGAATTGCGGGGACGCGTTGCGCCGTCGGGCTGGCGAGGCGGGCTGCCGATCACATATCATCTCGGCCCGGGACCGGCCAAGGTGCACCTGTTGATGAAATCGAATTGGGATCAGAAGAAATTGTATGACGTCATCGCAAAAATTCCGGGGTCCGACGTACCGGATGAATGGGTGTTGCGCGGCAATCATCATGATGCCTGGGTGAACGGAGCAGAAGATCCGATATCGGGCCTGATTACAGAGCTCGAGGAAGCGCGAGCGTTTGGCGAGTTGCTGAAGCAAGGATGGAAACCGAAGCGCACGCTCGTGTACTGCGCGTGGGACGGCGAAGAACCCGGGCTTCTCGGCTCGACCGAATGGGTGGAAGCGCACAGCGACGAATTGCTCCAGCACGCGGTGGCATATTTCAATAGCGACACAAATGGTCGCGGCTATCTGGATGTTGATGGAGCACATGTGCTCGAAAAATTTATCAATTCGGTTGCGCGAGATGTGCCCGATCCGGAGAAGGACATGTCGGTTTGGGAAAGGCGCAAGCTCACCAATATCGAGCACGCCTCGACACCTGAAGAGCGGGAAGAGGCTCGCAACCGTGCCGATTGGCGGATTGGCGCTCTTGGAGATGGCTCGGATTACACGGCGTTCATTCATCATTTGGGCATTCCTTCGGCTGATATTGGCTTTGGAGGCGAGAGCGGCGGCGGCATCTACCATTCGATCTACGACGATTTTTACTGGTTCACGCATTTTGGCGATCCGACATTCGCGTATAGCCGCGCGGAATCGCAACTGGTGGGCACGGCCGTGATGCGGCTCGCGAATGCCGAAATGCTGCCGTTCGATTTCACTGGTTTTGCCGACACGGTGAAGCGATATCTCGCGAATGTTCAGAAGGTATTGAAGACGGACCAGGACGAATTACGCGAACGAAGCCGCGAATTAGAGGAAGGCGTTTTCAACGCAACGAGCGATCCAAGCAAGCCGTTGCTGGCCCCCCCGAAAGTCGATCCGCCGCCGTTTTTCAACTTCGCGCCCCTAGAAAATGCGCTAGATGCGCTTTCGGCGAGCGCGGAGCGGTTTTCGAAAGCCGTCGCCAAAGTCCAGGCGAGTGGAACGCCGATGCCCGCGTCCATCATCACACGAGTCAATCGCCTGATGATGCAAAGCGGGCCGGCGCTCACCGATCCCGCCGGCCTGCCTGGGCGCCCTTGGTTTCAGAATCAGATTTATGCGCCGGGTGCTTACACAGGATATGAGGCCAAGCCTCTTCCTGGCGTTTTGGAAGCATTAGATCGGAAGAACTGGAAGGAGGCGGAATCCCAGATTCCGCGCGAGGCTGAGGCGCTAAAGCGTGAGACGAAGATTATTGATGATGCGACCGCGCTTCTTCAAACCGGATCGGAGGGTCAGAGTTCGAGTTTGCCCTGATATTCCATATCTTTCAGGGCGAACTTCTTTCTTAACTCGGCGCGGTCTCCGGTAATGCGGAACTCGGCATCTTTGTCGCGCAGCGAGACGGGTTCTGACTTTTCGAAATGGAAAATCGCTCGGCCATCGCGGCCCTGATTCAGCTCAATTTTTGTGGGGTTCAGCCGCTCGTGTCCAACGGATAGAACGGTAATGACCTTCAGATGATCGGCGAGCCGGGCGTCGGCGGGATCGTCATCGGAATTGCCCGTTGACCCGTGTGGCTCGAATCCGGATTTCGGCAAGCCAATGACGGCGATCACATATTCGTCGAGCGGCTTCATGGCTGCGGGATCAGCAGGAGTGCCTGCCGATTTCGCTTCTGCGAGGCGTACTGGTAAGGCGCTGGCCCACTGCACGGTTGCGGTGGTGTCTTCTTGGCCAGATGGGTAGCCGCCGCGCCGTCTACCCATTCCGCCGCCCATTCCACCCCGGCCCATTCCTCCGGATCGGCCCATGCCGCCAGGCATGCCTTCGCCCCAGGTGCCACCGTCGCCACCTACGCCGCCATTTTGGTCTCCGTAGCCAGCGGCTCTTGCGGTAGTGACTCTCACGGACTTCGACCACGGCGAATTGTTCAAGATCTGGTAGACGTCCTCAGTGGTCCATTGCGAAGGGTCGTCCTTTTGCCAGGTCGAGGCCGCTATTGCGGTGCTGGTAAGGGCGAGCGACGTAAGAACGATTGATTTCAGGAACACAAACTGCCGGGGCATACGCTTTTGCATTTCGACGCCGAATCGTCCGTTCAGGAGTACAGGAATTTCAAAGCTATTGCGCTGCTTTGCGAGCGGCTGCGGAATCATAGCTCTCGCCATAGATTGCGGGAACCTTCGATCCGGCCGGGCGGAGATATGTCGATAACTGTCCGCGATGGTGGATCGTGTGATGCAGCACAAAATTGAGGTAGATCACAGCAGGCAATTGGAACAAACCGCGGAAATCGATAATCTTGAGCAGTTGCTCGTTCGACACTTTCGTCAGCTTTTCGAAATGGGCGTCGAAGTTTTCTGTGTACCAGCGCGTCAGGTCTTGCGAATTCTTGATGGCCTCGGGACAAGGTCTGGGGCTGAGATCGAATTGGCCTGCAGAAACAGCTTCCATAAAGCGCATCTCGGTGGACACAATATGCCAGGCCAGTTCCAAAGCGCCTCTCGCGTTTGTGTCCGGCCGGTAGTCGCCTTTGTCTGGTGGAATCGCTTCGATAACGCTTTTGGTGGTTCGATGCTCGTTCTTGAGATCGGGGAGAAAAAGATTGTTGAGCAGGAAATTCGCTTGGTCGGGTTGGAGTTCGCGCATGTGTCCAGAATATCTCGCAGAGAAATCAAACTTGAATGGGTGGGAGCGCTTCTGGATTTTGCATTGCTAGACTTGTCTCCAGAAATCAAACGCGAGTCTCGTAATGCATCACTCCGACTTGCCCAGAACTCTGGGCGCGCTGCGCTCTAGCCGTTTTTTCGATCAGATTCAGCCTGATCGGGCATTAAAAGACGAGCTTCGGTCTAACTTGATTTGCAAATTGGATCGCGGTGAAGAGCTGTTTCCGGGTGTACGGGGTTTCGATGACACCGTAATCCCTCAAATTGTAAACGCGATTTTGTCGCGCCACAATTTCATCCTGTTGGGTTTACGTGGTCAGGCTAAAACTCGAATCGCGCGATTGCTCACGCGGTTACTCGACCCGCGTATGCCTTATATTGCGGGCTGCGAAATTCGCGATCATCCGTTGCGGCCGATCTGCAAACAGTGTTCCGAGAAGGTTCTGATCCATGGAGATCAGACGCCGATTGCGTGGCTCTCTGCCGAAGACCGGTACATCGAAAAACTGGCTACGCCAGATGTGACGATTGCGGACATGATTGGAGACATCGATCCGATCAAAGCGGCGCGAAGCGGACAGGATATTTCGAGCGAGCTGACCATTCACTATGGACTGGTGCCGCGCGCGAACAGAGGGCTCTTCGTGATTAACGAATTGCCGGATCTGGCTGGGAAAGTGCAGGTCGGGTTGTTCAACATCATGCAGGAAGGTGATGTTCAGATCAAAGGGTATCCGGTTCGCCTTCCTCTGGATGTGATGCTGGTGTTCACGGCGAATCCGGAAGACTATACGGCGCGAGGCAAGATCATCACTCCGTTGAAAGATCGAATTGGGAGTGAGATTCGAACACATTATCCGCTAACGCTTGCGCATGGACTCGAGATTACGAAACAAGAAGCCTGGACGCGACGGCGGTCGCCCGTGGAATTGGAGATCCCACCCTTTATCCATGAGGTTGTCGAGCAGATTGCGTTTTTAGCACGCGAAGATAAGCGCATTGACAAGCGCTCGGGGGTCTCGCAGCGTCTGCCCATAACGGCGCTGGAGAATGTGACCTCAAACGCCGAGCGCCGCGCATTGAAAACAAGAGAATCCGCGACCGTTCCGCGGATCCTCGATTTGTATGCGGCGCTTCCTTCGATCACCGGCAAACTTGAGCTTGAATATGAGGGAGAACTGAAAGGCGGAGATGCGGTTGCGCGCGAGCTGATTCGAAATGCGGTTGGAAAAGTTTACAGCTCATATTTCGACGGAGTGAATCTCAGGCAGGTGGTGCAGTGGTTCGAATTGGGAGGGTCGCTTCGGCTGGACGAGGACATGCCGGCGCGCGTCATCATAGAGCAACTCAGCCGGATTCAGGACTTGCTTCCGTCTACGAAAAAGCTCGGCCTTACTGAAAACGAAAGCGATGCTATGCGCGCATCCGCCGGCGAATTTATTCTGGAGGGTCTTTACGCGCATCGGCGAATCAGCCGGAATGAAGAGCTTGAATTCGTAGCGGGTGATCGTCTCAGTCGCGAGGAACGGAGCCGCGAGGAGCGCGAAGAGCAGCGACGTGGCTTTGACCGGCAGCGTGGAAGTAGCGGCTCGGGAGGCGGGCGCCGCAACTTGAACTGATTCAGAGGAGCGTCATGCGGAGGATCTCCTATTCCCGGTTTACGGAAGAAGATCTTGGTATCGACACCGAAGATCTTCTTCGCGCCTTGTCAGATTACTTCCTGCAGAGCGGCTTTCAGGATCCTTATCTTCAGTTCTCGGAGATGAACCAGCACACGCTCGAGGAGCTCAAGCAGGCCATCGAGCGAGCACTGGAAGCTGGGGAATTATTTGATCCGGAGCGCGCCGAACAGATACGGCAACGACTCCAGCAGCTATCGGCAGAGCAGCGTGAGAAATTGATCGAGCGGCTGGTGAAGAAGCTGGAAGAAGCGGGCTACATCAATACGGAAGGTCCTCCGCCGGAATCCCCGTCGGGCACCGGCTCGGAAGGCGGGCCGGAGAGTGAGGTGCGCTTCGAGGTTACCGATAAGGCTATCGATTTTCTCGGATTCAAGACGCTGAAGGATCTGCTGGGATCTTTGGGGAAATCGAGTTTCGGCGCACACGATACGCGCGATCTGGCCACCGGCATCGATGCAAGCGGAGGCGCGAAGTGCTACGAATTCGGGGACACATTGAATCTGGACGTCAGCGCCACGCTGTTCTCGGCTATCCAGAGGGAGGGCTTACAGCTTCCTCTCAATCTGGAATATTCCGATTTGCACGTGCATCAATCGGAATATCAAAGCTCCTGCGCGACGGTGCTCATGCTGGATTGCAGTCACAGCATGATTCTCTATGGGGAAGACAGATTCACGCCTGCAAAAAAGGTCGCGCTGGCTCTATCTCATCTGATTCGCACGCAATATCCGGGCGATTCTCTGCGATGCGTGCTCTTCCACGATTCGGCGGAGGAGTTACGCATTTCGGAATTGGCCCGCGTGCAGGTGGGTCCGTACTATACGAACACGCGCGATGGCCTTATTCTGGCCCAGCGGCTTCTGACGCAAGAAAAGAAGGACATGAAGCAGATTGTCATGATCACGGACGGTAAGCCGTCCGCGTTGACACTTGAAGACGGGCGGATTTACAAGAACGCGTTCGGGCTGGATCCTCTAGTTATTAGTCAGACGCTCGAGGAAGTTGCCCGGTGTAAGAAGCGCGGTATTTTGATAAATACGTTTATGTTAGCCAGTGACTACGGTTTGGTGCAATTTGTTCAGAAAGTAACTCAGATGTGCAGCGGAAAAGCGTATTTCACCACGCCGTATACGTTGGGGAATTACTTACTGATGGACTACATGAATCGAAAGACCAGGACGGTTCATTAAGTTCACTCGAACCATGCGATGAAGGTCAAAGCCATGGAAGTACATGTCAACAATCCAGAGCTTGAGGCGAAGCTGAATCAGTGGGTGACGGAAACGGGTCGTTCCGCGGACGAGCTGGTCGAGGATGCCATGGCCGGGTATTTCGACGAGCTGGCCGAGGTACGAGAAACGCTTGATCGTCGCTATGACGATATCAAGAGCGGCAAGGTGCATCTTATCCCAGGCGATGAAGCCCGCGCGCGCCTCTTGAAGCGCATTGACTCTCATCGCAAAGGATGAAGGTTACGCGCTTCACCCGGAGACCTACACTGATCTTCAAGAAATAGCCGAGTACATCCCAGCAGACAGCCCGGACGCGGCTCGACGTGTAATTAACAAAATCTTCGATGCGATCGAAGCGTTGGTGCCCTTTCCGCATCGAGGTCACAAGCGTCCTGACCTCACCTCGTGCCCACTACGTTTCTGGCGAGTGTACGACTACCTGATTGCGTATGCGCCGAATGAGCGCCGCTTATGGGTTATTGCCGTGATGCACGGCCACCGATCATGGCCGCAATCTCCCCGAACAACCGTCCGAGAAATCGTATTTATTCGCACCTTGTTGAAGAGCACGCCAACGCGAGGATCCACTTTTTCTCGCCCACTGAGCAGCCGCTTCCGCTTCCCAGAGATCAGCCGGAGCAGGGGAGGTGACTACGATGGCAAGGTCCACAAGAACGCACGTCATATAGACGCGGGTTTATTTGCCTGAAGAATATTCGCGTCTGCATTGAACAACGAGGAATCATCCGCATCGTGTTACCTATCACGGATACGGCAGAACACAATCTAGTGTAGGAAGTTTCCTTCGGCACCCACATCTTCAAAGAAGGGGATAGTTATGTTGCATACGTGCCGACGCTCGACTTATCAACTGCGGCGCGAGGGACGAAGAAGCCCGCCGCACGATACGCGATGCTGTCGCGCCTTTCTTGCGGCAAGCGCCGAAATGGGCACGTAGGGTAAGATTCTTCAGGAAGCTGATTACGAACGTGCTGGATAAACCAATGGCGTGCTCCAGAATTCGTGTCAGTTGATCGCCTTTCGATGAGCATCAAATAAGCTCCATGCCTCACTGAAATGCATCGGTTAAATATTCTAAACCTCATATCCCAATTTGAGGGACTCTCCAGATTGGCGCTGTGCGTTTGTATGCACCTAGTGGTTGAAATGTCGCAACCCAAATTGATCAACGGGAGCGCGGATAAAAGTTTTGTCATCAACATTTGGTTCGAAAATAACCTCGCGGTCAGCAGGAATTATTGAAAACAAAGCGCCTTTGATGCAGAGTGGTTCGTTTTTTTTTGTAGGTACCTGCGACCGAGTTGCAATGACAAATTGCAGGCATAGCTTGGTACCGCACATGCTCTTGTTGTGGCATCAGGGGAAAAAGACGATGCCATTAACCCACGATACCTGGCAAGGCGAACTGCTCGGGTTCGTGTTGTCGCTCGCCGGGGCGATCATCGCGTACTTCTTCGGAAAGCGCGCACAGCCATCGTGCAAAGAAAGGCTGGCAGCGATCTTTCCCGGCAGGAGCGATATTTTTTACACTCGCATTGAAGCGCTATTGATCATTCTCTTAGGCGCAATCTTTGCGCATTACTCATTCGTCCACCGGGGCCCACTTGACTGCCTAACATCCGGCATCAGTTTCAGCGCTACAATAAAAGCGCCCCTGAAGGCAAGTCTCCGATGACTAACGTTTCATACCATCAGAGGCGATGCAGCTCGTTTTCAAAGAGGGAATCATAGTTCACTTATCGCTCAAGCGTGCGCAGAAATCAATTGGACACATTCGTTCGGGGCTCGCGGGAGGCCCGGTTCTCGGGCTGTGAACACCGGGTATCACAGCGCCAGTTAGAGGACCGCTTAAAATGACGATAGAGGAAATTGTCAGAGGCATCAAATCAGCTTGTGAAATCCTCGGTTTAACCAAACACCCGGTCCCTGTCTCGGTTGTGGCTGCCTTGCTCTTCGGCTGTATTTTCTACAAGATTCTGACGTATCCTAGCAAGCCAGTTCCGCCGTCAGCCATCCCTCCTCAATCAACCGGCTCTGCCACCGCTACGGGGACTGGCAACGTGGCGAACACGGGAAACTCATCAACCATCAATAATGGCGTACCCCTGTCGAACGACGACCAACATCGACCTGAGCATTAAGAGCTTGCTAGTTGCCGCTCTTGCCTCGACAATGCCTCTCTGCCACGCACAGAGCACCGGAACTGCGAAAGCAGAGGGAATGTGCATTGTTGCCAATACCGGCCCGAACGCAAAGATAAGCCAGACCTGCACTGTTGTAGATCCGAAACTTTTTAAGCAGTTCGAAGTTATCGCAAAGAAAACAAAGAATGATCAGGAACTTCTCATCAGCATTATTGCGAGGCTTCAGTCACTTTTGGATCAGTTCAAAGTTAACGTAAAAGCATCTGCCCAAGTACGCGGGCTACTGTACAGCCCAATTCCAGATGATCCGCGCTGGGGTACTCAATTCTGGCTTACCTCAACGGCAACCGTGTCCCCGATACGACTGGTGTTGAAATGTAGCGGTCCCGTACGCGGAGGAGCGGCGACCTACCCAGACGCCGCTATGACAGCCGTTAACAGAAGCGGTCCGTTGCAACCAGGCGATCCAACAACTCTCCTGGTCGAAATGGGTTCGCCCGAAGCGGTTTTCCCGAATAAACCCCTTCACGTCTATGTGTATTCAGATTCTCCGGTAGCGGTCATATCCGGGACTCTCGGACCCGCCCAGGAGCCTTACGAGATCGAGTTCCCGAAATGACTGCCTTAGGCGTTTATTGGTTAACAATGCTCAAATCACGCCGCTGCCGGGCGCGGCCACGAGCCTAGTCGTAGCGTTTCACAGTACACGCAAGATTCCCAATCCAGCAGGACTTATGCGCGAAGTAGGGCGAACCGACGCTCCCCAGAGATATCAATGATAACTGCGTGAAATTGTACTACCCCCAACCACGAGATCGGGATTGATATATTGGTCCGGTTCATAGCGATGACCCGGGAAGTCCACAAGCTTGTGAGTCCAATAGTCTAGATGATAGAACTTGTCAGTTGAAATCGAGAGATGTAGCACTTCCGCACACGTCTGCTGTATCAATAGAGTGTGCTGGGTCCAATCGTTTGCGGGTATGTCGGATTTAAAGAGAGTCCATACGCGTATAGGCAAATAGTCGCCCTTAGCGCTATGTTGTCGATTGCCTAGCCAAACTCTCCACGGACAAGTATCTCCATACCGTTCATATTCAAGCGAAAAAACGTCGTTATCGTCCAGAAGAATATGGGTATCGAACCAATCATCCCAATTCCTTGCTCGTCGAAGTTCCAGATGCCAGCTTTCCTTGTACACAAGAGCACCCTCCTGCTTGAACCCTTGCTCATGCTTGAACATCATCGAGGTTTGATCTTGAGATGGCAGATCGATGTTGCGATCAAAATATGCGCAGTGAACAGTCGCACCCGCTTTCAGCTGTGTCGCTGCCGCTGGAATCCAGCCCTCAACGCCGCTGTCAAGGCGCACGTAGAAAAAGTTTCCGCTCGTTCGAAGAATCGTGAAATGCGCATTTGTCCGCAAAAGTCGCAAGCTCGCGTAAGTCTCTGAAGGGCCCTCGCGTAAAGCGGTATCAGATCGCAGACCAATCTCAGCAAGCGCACGATTTCTTGTGTCAAACAGAAATCCATCGCGAAACTGCCCTATAGTTTGCCCCTTCGTGTCCTCGACCAATCCAGCTTCGTTGACGCGAGCGAGCGGCTCAGAGTACGGTGCGCCCCGGTAGAGCGTGCCGTTCTCGCCCACCCTGATTGGCAGTGCTGCTCCACGGCCTTCACGGCTGAGTGCGGTGTCGAGCAGGCCTTCGAGGGGCGATCCTCTGCCCAGACCGATATCTGCGCCAGCGCGGGCGCCCCGAGCTCCTTCGCCACCTTCGCCACCTTCGCCCGCGCCCGCCTCGCCAGCACCCTCCTGGGCAGAAGCGAAAAGGCAGCAGCAAAAAACAGAGACACAAAGCAGAAGAACTTTTCGCATTGAATTGCCGTCCAAAAACGCCTGTAACCGAGTATACGTCCGTTTTGAGAGGTTTTGTTGTACAGGTTTATTCGAGGTTCGGCGGGGCTATCTCTTTGGCAGATTCTTTGTACGACGTCTTTCGGATCATGAAGAATGATTTCGACCAGGAAATCCCCACGGAATCGGCTCCACCTCATCGAGCGTGATCTCATCGCCAGTGCAGTCGTAGAGCTTGGAAGTGTGCGGTGACTTGTGCGCGGAAATGACTTGCGCGTTCTCAATCGTCCTGCCATTCTCGAAATAGGCGTGATGCGCGTCGCACAGAACGTGTGGCAGCAGGTAGAGAGGGGACCTGCACGAGTCTGACAGTCTCTGACGATCAGATACTCTGAAGCTATATGGCAAGCAGGACAGTCGCCACAATACGAGAACGCATCGGGCGCGTAGGACAGCGGCGCCAGGTTGTGATTCCACGCGAAATTTTGGAAAAGCTCCACATGCAAGAGGGAGATTTCGTGGCGTTTTCCGCAAAGGAAAATGGCGTCCTTGTGAAACCAAAGCGTGTGGTTGATCCGGAGGACGTGCTTACTCCAGCGGAGAGCGCTCTTGTTAAAAAGGCCGAGCGGGAGATGAGGCAGGGCAAGTACGTCACCTTGGCCCAGCTACGCCATGACTTGGACAGTTCACGTTCACGCCGAAGCCGTAAAACAGCTTAACGCGATCCCGCCCGACCGCCGCAAACGCATCGTTGATGACCTTCTGGTGTTCGAAGACGCAGGGCATTCGTCATAAGTGCTTGGCACGAACCAAGGGCTTAGTTTTTCTCCTAAGCCAGCACATTCTTACAGTACTCATAACATTTCGCTACTTCTTCCTGAGAACTGCCGGACCCTTTGTATTCGTATTCAACAAAGGCGGGGATGGGATATCGGTTCTCTTTCAAAAGCAGAAGAACCTGCTTGATGGGTGTGTCGCCTTCTCCCCACGGGACGTTTGGTCCCTGATTCTTTTTCCGATCTTTCAGATGAAGCAACACGATGACGTCGTGATTCCTCTGAATGTAATCGACCGCATCGAATCCTGCGGCGGTGAAATGGCCGATATCGAGATTCACTCTAAAGTATTTCGACATGGCGACTGCGGTTGCGAAGCTTTGCGGAGTCGCAAATTGATTGGGATCCTTCACGTCCGAATGGCCATGCATGGCGACGATCATCTTGTGCTGATCTGCGAATGGCGCAACTCGCTTGGCCACCGGGAGGGTAGTGGACGCGGTGATGATATCGACTCCCAGCGCTTTGGCCATCAGAAAGCCGCGATTGATTTCTTCGTCGGTGAAATGCTCGCTGAAACTGAGATTGTAGGCGTATAAGTTGATTCCGGCGTCGTCGAATTTTTTGCGAACTTCTTTGAAGTAATCGAGCGGGACCGACAAACGCCATTCGTGAACCTTTTCCTCGTAGGCTTTGAAGGCCGCCTTGCGTTGCGCCGGGGTCGCTGAGGGCTGAAATGCAGCTTCGAGCGCCTTTACGCCGCCGGCTTCAATGTGAGGAGAGAAGAGCTCACAATCACCGAGGCCGTCGGCAACCATGGCCTTGATTGCATCGTCGAGTGGCAAGTCGCGAAAACTATACGATTGCACTCCGAGCTGGACGCCATTGATCTTTGAGTCAATTGCTCTGGCGAGCGCCGATGAAAGCGGAAGGCCGGCCAGAGCGAGCCGGGTGAAGTGCCGTCGAGAGTAGGTCATTGAGCGTGTACCTGGTCAGAGGGAAGAGTGAACGCATATAGCATTTCGCCGGCGCCCACGACCAGATATTGGCGGCCATCCAGCTCATAGGTCATGGGTCCATTGCTCACGCCGGAAGAAAGGGCGACGTGCCACAGGATTTTCCCGGTCGCGGGGTCAAATGCAATCAGGTTATGCGAAGGATCTCCGGAGAAGAGAAGCTTTCCTGCGGTGGTTAACAGGCCAAAGATTCCGCCGCCGACTCCGGGAAAGGTGTGCTCCCAACGAATTTTGCCGGTTTTGTAGTCAATGGCTTTGAGCGCGGACCGGTCCCAGACGCCGGCGTCGCGTCCACCGTAGCCTTCGGGTCTGTCGTCGGTGTCGGTCAAATAGAAAATGCTGTAGGAATAGGACGTGCTGACGTAAAAGAGGCCGGTTTCCGGATCGAAGGATGGGGGCGGCCAATTCGTCGCGCCACCCGACGCAGGAGACACGAGCGTGCCGTCGGTCTTTGGCATTTTATCGGGATTGGGAATCGGCTCACCCCGTGAATCCACGCCTTTTGACCAGTTCAGGTCGATGAAGGGAGCTGTGACCAGATTCTTTCCAGTGGTGCGATCCAGTACGAAGAAGTAGCCGTTGCGGCTGGCCTGCGCGAGCAGCTTACGGGGCTGGCCGTTCAATTCGCCATCGAAGAGAACCGGCGTTTGGACCGCGTCGTAATCGTGCGTGTCGTGGGGCGAGGGCTGAAACCACCAAGCGAGCTTGCCGTTGTCGGGGTTCAAGGCAACGATGGAACAGGTCCAGAGATTATCGCCCTTGCGGCCCTGGCCGGCGTGCACGGGATTCGGGTTGCCTGTGCCCCAATAGATCAGATGCAGTTGGGGATCATATGTGCCAGGAAGCCAG